>JBARVS010000188.1:0-12131 GCA_049646385.1 Phormidesmis sp.
TAATTTCTCCTTGGAATTTTCCGCTGGCGATTCCAGTGGGTATGACGGTTGCGGCGCTGGTGACTGGCAACTGCGCCTTATTAAAACCTGCTGCTGTAACTTCGGTAATCGCAGCCAAGTTCACCGACATCCTAATCGAAGCTGGGTTGCCAAAAGGCGTCTTTCAATATATTCCGGGCCGAGGCTCAACGGTGGGTAGCCACTTAGTGAAGCACACTGATGTGAATATGATTGTGTTTACAGGCTCGCAAGAAGTGGGCTCGCAAATCTATGCAGAGGCGGCTATTTTGCGACCAGGGCAAAAGCATCTGAAGCGCGTCGTAGCTGAAATGGGCGGTAAAAATGCGCTGATTATTGACGATAGCGCTGACTTAGACCAGGCGGTACAGGGCGTTGTGTATTCTGCCTTTGGCTACAGCGGCCAGAAGTGTTCGGCTTGCTCTCGCGTAATTGTGATGGCTTCTATTTATGATGCTTTTGTGGCGCGGCTAGTTGAAGCGACTAAGTCATTGAACGTGGGCGATGCGATTCATCCGGGTACGCAGGTTGGGCCAGTGATTGACGGCGCAGCGCAGAAAAAAATTCGTGAGTATATTGCCAAAGGAAAAGAGGAAGCGACGCTGGCTTTAGAAATGCCTGCACCGGAGGAAGGGTATTTTGTTGGCCCGGTGATATTTACCGATGTGCAGCCGGATTCGACCATTGCACAAGAAGAGATTTTTGGCCCAGTGCTAGCGGTGATGAAGGCCCAGAACTTTGATGAGGGATTGGCGATCGCCAACAGCACCAACTTTGCCCTCACGGGTGGCCTTTACTCGCGCACCCCTTCTCATATTGCTCAAGCCCAGGCAGGCTTTGAAGTCGGCAATCTCTACATCAACCGCACCATCACCGGGGCTATTGTCGCCCGTCAGCCCTTTGGCGGATTCAAGCTCTCGGGCGTCGGCTCAAAGGCAGGTGGCCCCGACTATCTTCTGCAATTTCTCGACCCGCGTACCGTCACCGAAAACATTCAGCGACAGGGCTTTGCTCCCATCGAAGGGGTTGACTAAAGCGCTACACTATAGAGCAAGAGCATCAAGACCACAACGATGACTAGCACGGGGCTTACCTATGTCTCCCTCCGCTACCGAATCTACTCAGACTATCCCAACCGAAGCGCAGCTCAATGGCGTTGTGTTTCCACCCGGTGACCTTTACAGTGATGAACCGCAATTGGAATCCTATCTTCATTTGCAACAGATGGTGCTGCTGCTAAAGTGCCTGGACTGGCTTTGGAAAGATCGCACCGACTATTTTTCAGCTGGGAACCTGACGGTGTACTACAGTCAGCGCCAGCGTAAGTCAGAGGATTTTAGAGGGCCAGACTTTTTTGTGGTGCTAGGAACTGAAAGGCGACCTCGTAAAAGCTGGGTGGTTTGGAATGAGGATGGCAAGTACCCTAATATTATTATTGAGCTGCTGTCTGACTCAACTGCGAAAACCGATAGAGGCTTGAAAAAGCAGAATTATCAGGACATATGGCGTACGCCTGAATACTTTTGGTTCGATCCAGCTTCTTTAGAGTTTCAAGGCTTTCGCTTAGTAGGTGGTACCTACCAAGCCATTGAGCCTAACGCATTGGGGCATTTAGAGAGTCAGCAGCTAGAGCTGCATCTAGCCGTGCAAGGTGAGGCACTGAGGTTTTTTACAGACAAGGGCGAGCTGCTACCGACTTTGGAGGAAGCTACCGAATTGGCTCAGCAGGAGGCACAGGCTGCACAAGATAGAGTAGAGGTCGAAAGGCAGAATGCAGAGATGGAAAGGCAGAATGCAGAGATGGAAAGGCAGAATGCAGAGGCAGAAAGACGGCGAAACGAAGTGCTGATGGCAAAGCTGCGTGAGCTAGGCGTCAATCCAGATGAGCTTTGATCTGGCGATCGCCCCCTCACTTTTGTTTAACTACTACCAAAAGCTTGGATGGACAAACCGATAGCCAGTGCTTTTAATTTTGGCGTTGGCGACACGGACGTTCTTTCGAGTGCTGGGCTGACTTTCGTCCCAGGTGACCGGGGCTAGGTGGTGGCGATCGCACACCCCGTCAATCAGCTCTTTCACCGTGGGCACCTCATCTTGCACTAAATTATAGAGCCCTGATAGCTGTTTCTCTTTTGCCCAGTTAATCGCTTCAACAATGTCACTCAAATGCACCCAGTTTGTAGCCTCGTCGCCTTTGCCAGGGCGAGTTGTCCCGGCGGCACGGCTGTAAATTCTCTCCAAGGTTCTGTTAGGGCCGTAGATGCCACCCAATCGGAGAATGCAAATCTTGCGCTGAGGAGACATGGCAGAGAGTAAAGTCTCTTCGGTTTGTTCAATGATTGTGCCATTGTCGGTGATGGGTAGAGGCGGCGTTAGCTCTGTTACCCAGGCTCCGTTATGCTGCCCATATACGGAACAACTGCTGGTGTAAATAAGCTGTTCTACAGCCGTATGAGGCAGCACTTGAGCCATCGTCTTGGCGGTGCGCAGATAGGTGTCGGCGTAGCTAGCGCCGCGCTTTGAGGCAATACAGAGGAGGACAACCTGGCGATCGCTCAGCATGGATTTAAGGCGATCGCCCTCATTACCTACCAGCACTTCTGCTCGGCTGGAAATTTCACTCAGCTCATCAACCCTTTCGGTGCTAGTCGTCGTTACCAACACATCTAATCCTTGCCTCTGCCAGCGCCGAGCAACCGCCGAGCCCACATACCCACAGCCAATAATGGCAACCCTCATACTTTGTCTCCTTGGCTTGTACACAGCAATGGCAAATCTTCAGCAAAGTCCAACGGGTTAATGACATATCATGCGCTCACTTCAGCGGTTAGCTCTGCGGTGAGTGGGGCTTGCAGCGTTTGGGCTTTGGTCGCTAGCAAAGTTTCCAAGTGGTGACGTAGCCGCTCACCCTGTTGCGGGTCGGCGATATAAATTTGGCCGCCCTGCTTTCTAAATAGAGGAAGCTCTGCCAGCATTTGATAGGTGCCAATTTCAGGCGACTGAGCGCTAATCATGGGGCGATCGCCCTCAGTTGGAATCAGTCCCGGTGGCAAATGCCCTTCAATTAGGGCCAAAATGTGCGACTGACAAGCCTGCGTATTAACGCCCCGCTGCTCTAACAGGTGTAAAATGCCGCCTGCAGGTAAGGGCTGATCGGGCAGCACCCGCAGCAGCTCTAGCAGGAGAAAATAATCATTGTACTGATGGCGATGCGTGTCTAACACATGGGGATAGTGACACAGGTTCGCTAGGCCGTAAGCAACGCGGCTACAGCTGTTGGAATATTCGCCGCTGTAGGTATCTTGAATGATGGTGGCATTGGGAAACTTTTGGCGCAGCCAGCGGGCGATCGCGCCCAAAGCAGCCGAGCCGCCCGTACAGACCACCTGCTTCACTGCCTGAGCAGCCAGCCCCTTTTGGCTCAGCAGGCCATTCACCTGTCTATTTACCCGCTGAATGTAGGGCAAAAATACCTTTGTCTCCAAATCTTTTCGCTTCACCACCCAGCTTTGATCGGCTAGCGCAATCTCGCACTGAGTTTCCTCCTGTAAAACCAGCTTGATGCGCCGAGCGGCTGCGATCGCCTCACGCCCCAAAGCCGAATCATTCAGCCGCTGACGCAAACGATGGCGCTTAGCGCGATCAGCCTCTCCCGCATGAGGCAGGTTCAGTCGGTCTAGGCCCAAGCTTTGCCAGCCGTCGGCAGTCAAAACATCGGCAGTAGACGCCTCTAGCTTGGCTTGGGTCGGCAAATGCAAAAGCTGACACACAATATCTTGATCGAGACTATCGCCTGCGTAGGCAAAGCTGCGCAAGGCAAAGTCTCGGTAAATGAGCTGGTCGAGTTCGGCAGGAAGATCGGCGATCGCGGCCTCAGTCAACGTCGCCCCCGCGCTAATTACAACCGTGCCGCCCTCCCAATTGCAGTTGTAGAGACCGGGCTGCTGATCGTCTAAATCTTCAGGTGCCGCCTTTGGATCAGGCAGAGCAGAGAGCAGCGCCGCAATCACCTCTTCTACAAAGAACACCTGATCGGGCTTGGCGACAATGCCTGCTGCCAGCACAGCCTCACGCACATTAAAACAGTAGGTATCTGGCCAGTTGTTAGGATAGCCAACAATCACGCCCCTGAGATTAGACAGCGCTCGACGCAGCCCTTTGCTTTCTATGCCAACGGCCTGAACGCCCAGTGAGCTAGCGCTTTGGCCCGCGCTCAAAGGTTTCAACAAATCAGTCAGCGCGGCCTGCAACGACAATAGCGGCAATCGCTGTCGATCCGACCATTGAATGAGCGGCTCACCCGTGCTGCGAGGAATGCCAACCTTAAGCAGCGGCTTGATATTGCGCAATAGGCGATCGCCCTGCTGTAGTGCGACCATTCCTACCGCGCCAGCCGCACCCGTTTGAGCATCTATCTGTAAAACGGTCGGCAGCCGGAACCGAGCTGACTGAGCGTCCTCGTCGGTATTCCAACACAGCGGATAAACCTGATCGCCTAGCTGATTGATCAAAACAGCAGAGAGACCAGTTGTGCCAATATCAATGCCTAAGAACCAAGCAGATGGCTGATCGTCAGCCGGATCGATGTTATTCCCGCTGTCTCCGCTGGCCGCTCTTGCTTCATCTACCTCATCTTTTACAGTATCTTTTGCGGCGGGCTCTTCAGTAATTCTTTCTCCAGCACGCTCTTCAGCACTATCACTATCAGCAGGGGGAGAAGGCAAAGGCAAAGGCGGTGAAATAATCGGTACTTCGGGCAAGCCGATTGGCTCATCGGTTACTCGCAGATCGGCGATCGCAGCTTCAACAGCCCTATCCATCGATTCAGAGTCAGGCTCTGTAACCTCACCACCTGTAACCTCACCACCTGTAACCTCGCCATCAGATGCTTCAGTGGTCTCATTAGAAAGTGACTCTAAATACTCATCTACAGGGTCAATAGCATTTTCCTGATCGCGATAAAAGTCTAGATCATCATCAAAATCTGCCGCAGCCGAGGGCTCCTCTCCCGCAGAATCTACCACAGGCGCTACCGAAAGAGGCGGCTGAGATATCGCTTCAGCGTCTGCTTGAGGTAAAGGTTCTAAGAGGAGATCGGTCGGTGGGTTAGCCAACAAATCATCAGTAGATAAATCTATCGCTTCCATGCCGCCATCAAAATTCAACAAAGATTCTGTTAAAGGACTATCTGTTGAATCCGGCTCGCTAAAGTCTTCGTCCCAGAGGTCGGCGGTTAAATCTGGTTCGGTAAAGTCTTTTTCTAGCGGCGGCTCAATAGCCATTGGGCCTTCTGTATCTGCCTCTTCCGGAAGCCCCTCTTCTGCGTGCACCTCTTCTACCTCTTCTATATGTGTTTCTTCCAAAAGCACTTCTTCCATTTCTTCTACAGGGGGCTCTTCCGTCAGTGCCTCTGGCAAATCTGGAATCATTGATGATTCTAAAGGTTGAACATCATCTGTCAAAATTTCTGGCAAAACTTCTGGCGGCGGTGCTGGCGGGGCAACAGCGGGTTCCTCTTTTGAGGCTGAGGCCAAATCTGAAGGCAGCGCATTAAGTCCATCGCGAACAGATTCTCTGGCAATCCGCTCAGCAGCAAGATTGTTTGCTTCTAGCTCGGCGGCCAAATCGCCCAAAGCTTCTTCTTCACTGCTGATATCATTTTGAACAACCGTAGAAACATCTAACGAAGCGCTCAAGCTCTCTAAGGGCTTTTCTTGCACTGGCTCCTCTTGTATCGGCTCCTCTTGTACTGTGGAAGGATTGAACTCAGAAACATCGGATTTAGGAACATCGGGCACCAGAAGATCAGGGGCGATCGCCCGCTCAGCATCAGCCGTAACCGCCGTTCCCAACGCCGCCGCCGCTAAAATAGCAGCCATATCTTCTTCAGTGAGCGTATCTTCCAAGGGGGCTGAAGCAGTTTCTTCATCGACCTTTTCAGCCAAATCAACAGCCGACTCCTCAGTTAAATCAACAGCTGAGCCCTCAGTCGAGTCTTTAGGCGAGTCCTCAGTCAGCTCCGCAGCGGGCTCTGGCTCATCAGCAGACTCGCCAAAATCAGGCAAAATATCTGCTAGCTCAGTTTCATCAGCCGACTGAAAAATGAGCGCTGAATCGCCTTCTGGCTCTCCAGATGAATCAGCTAGCGATGGCGCTTCATCGAGTGCTTCATCACTCGTATCGGTGGTTAAATCATCTATTGTAAGATCTGCAAGATAGGCAGCATCGGCTGTGGGCGTGACTTTCGCCTCTATTGCCAAATCTTCCACTTCACTGGCTGTCATCTGCGCATCTGCGATCGCCGAATCAACCATCAAATCATCAATCGTCAGCGCATCGTCCTCATCGCTACGCTCAATATCCAGCTTTAAGAGGTCTAAATCAATCACGCCATCTGCTTGGATGCAGTCCTCTGGCTGTAGCTCATCGCTATTGGCCTCGCCAGTGATATTGCTAGTGGTATCGCTAGTGGCGCTGACAGCATCTTCAGCGGTCTCCTCACTCGCTGCTTCAGGCAAAATATCATCTAGTGAAGCAACCGTATCGGTCGGCTCTGTTACTGTAGAAGTCGCTGGGGGACTCTCTGTGGAGGATGCTTCTGCCAAGCGCGGCGGGTAAAAAGCAGGCTCGGGCGGGGCGCTTTGGCCTAGCTGCTGCGTGAGATGATCGACCAGCGATCGCACGATTACCTCACCCTGACGGCCCAGGCTGTGCATATTTTCAATGCCCTCATTCAAAGAGAACTGATAGCTGTCAATATTTCTTTGCAGCGTCTCATACATGCCTTGCAGCGTCGATTCGATATTCACCAAGAGCTGATCTGAGCGAGACTGTAGCTGGCGGATTTCTTCTATTTGATCGCTCTGATCGCTCTGATCGCTTTGGGCCTGATCGCCTAGAGTAGAACCTTGCGATCTGGGCCTAAGCTGAAGCACCTCAGCCTCTGTCGCCGCTGCCTCTGTCGCTGCCGATAGCCTAGCTACAACCGAAGCATGGTCACTCTCTATTTGGCTTAGCGTCTGCGTCACCTGCGTAGAAAGTCGCTCTTGCAACCGCTCCATCAGCGCTGCCAAAAACTGGTTGAGCTGCTCTTCATTGACGACAGAACCAGCCTCAGAGCTGGCCGAACCAACGCTCAACTGCTCATCACTGGCGTTTGCCTCGCCGAGCAGCTCATCGTTAGCGCTTGACTGGCTGAGCATCGCGCGCGCTTCGTCTAGCCCTTCAATTTCCTGACGCAGGCGATCGCGCTGCTCTCTAAGGCCATTCATCTCTAACCGCAAAGGTTCTAACGCGCTAGAGCGTAAAAACTTCATTTCGGTCAGCAGCGCCTGCAGCACATCCTCTGCCGAGTCCGCTGAGTCCGTCGAGCCCGCCAAGTCTTCTGATGCTGATGCGCCAACTTGACTGGTCGATTGACTGAACGACGGACTAGACTGAGCCGCAGACAGGCTCGAAAAAATACCGCTCACCCCCGGTGCCATTGGCTCCTGTTTATCCGAGGCATCAGCCTGCTGCTGCAAAGACATCAAATAGTCTTGAGCCCTAGCTAGCGCCTGTCGCTGCCGCTGAGTGTCACTCGCTCTAATCCAGGCGGTTCGAGGCGTAGTTGAGGCTAAAACTTCTTCTATATCAGCGATGAGCGATTGAATTTGATCCTTCTGGGAAGTCACAATGAATGCCTGTGATAGTCAGCAAATAGTGGGTGAGTGGGTCTTAGCTATATAGGGGGCAAGAGAGATAAGGGTCAAGAGAGGAAAAAGCAGGAAATCCCCTTACAGAGCAAGCACACAAATGCAGGTGCACAAAGTTTAAGCTAGCGCTGCAAAAAAGCACAGCAAAAAAAAACTCGCTAAGCGGAATCCAACGGCGTCTATCGAGTCTATCAAGCAAAACGGATCGCAAAACGAGTCGAGAAGCAGGTCAAAGTAAAATTGAGCAGATGTAAGCTGAGTAGTCCATACGACAGCTTCGATGCTAAAGTTAGCGTGCTTCGCAGCAATTGACCCAACCCATCTGCCATAACCATCTGCAAACCTAAGGTTACAGATGAGCAAGAAGTAGCTTCAAAACGGCAGCAACTTATCTACACAGCTAGATGCCAGAAGCTAGCATACGATTTATTCATCTGTTTGCCTGCTGCAATCTTGTGCTTTTCTCAGCATCTACACTACTATCGCCAATGACTATCGCCAATGGATGTACGCCCTTTTGACACAAGCGATTTGATCCGCATGACCCCCTTTTTCTCAGAGCTGACACCTGAAGCCGCCGAACAGTCGGCTGCTCAAGTAGTTACACGCCGACATCCGGCTAATCAGGTCATTTTGCTAGAAAATGACTGGGGGAGTTCTGTCTATTTCATTTTGGAAGGCTGGGTGAAGATTCGCACCTATAACCTAGATGGGAAAGAGGTCACGCTCAACATTTTAGGTAAGGGTGAAGTTTTTGGCGAAATGGCTCCGCTTGAAGAAATTCCACGCTCTACAGATGTCATTACCTTGGTGCCTACGGTGATTGGCAGCATACCTGCTCAGCATTTTGTTAAGCTACTCAACACCGAGCCATTGGCCGGACTTTATTTAGCTAGGCTGATGGCAAAGCGACTGCGTCAGGTTAACCGACGGCTACGACTGCGTGAGTCTGACAGTCAGTCGCGAGTCGCCGATATTCTGCTGTTTTTAGCTGATGGACAAGGTACCGTTGCAGGTCAGGGGATGGAAATTCCCAACCTGCCCCATCGAGAGCTTAGCGGCCTTAGCGGGCTGGCCCGTGAGACTGTGACGCGAGTGTTAAGTAAGCTAGAAAAAAAGGGCTTAATTGAGCGCGATCGCGACATCCTCAAAATCATTGACCTCGAAGCGCTAGAAAGTCTTCTAGTATAGCCCGTTGCCCATACCCCACATGAGCATCTCCCCCGAGCCCCCCGACGAATCGGCCTCAGAAGATTGGATTCCTGACGATTGGATTCCAGCTACTGCGCCCGATGAGAGCAACGAATCGAAGGATCAAACCTCTAGTAATCAAAAATCTGGCAATCAAAAATCTGGCAATCAAAAATCTGACAATCAAAAATCTGATGGTAAAAAGCCGACGCAGCACTCGGCCCAGCTCTTTCCTATCCCACCCGCCTCAGAGCCTGCACCATTGAACCAAACAGACGACGAAACAGACTCACATCGGCAGTCTATAGGGCCACTGCCGCTAGTGGAAACGGCCTTCCTTGCCAGCGCAGCTAGCTTAATGTGGCTCATCAACACCTATTTTCCACCCGGCCCGCTGCTGCGAATTTTATTCCCGCTGCCGATCGCCCTAGTTTATCTGCGGTGGAACCTGCGCGCCGCTTGGATGGCAGCCGCCGTCTCAGGACTGCTGCTGACTATTTTGCTCGGCCCCACCCGCAGCATTTTCTTTGTCATGCCCTACGGTCTGCTAGGCGTACAGCTGGGCTGCCTGTGGCGGCGACAGGCTAGCTGGGAGGTCTCTATTTTCACGGGCGGCGTGCTAGTGGCGCTAGGATCGTTCTTTCGCATCTGGCTGCTTTCCCTGCTAGCTGGTGAAGACCTCTGGGGCTATCTGGTCGCTCAAATCACTCAGTTTATTGACTGGGCCGTTCGGCTGCTGACCAACTGGGGCTGGATTGGGTTGGGCGCGCTCGGTCAGCCCAGTATGGAAGTTGTGGCTATAGCCGCCGTTATCATGGTGTTGTTCTCAAGCGTGGTTTACCTTTTCACCGTGCACTTAGCAGCATGGCTCGTACTAGAGCGGTTAGGCGTTGCCATGCCAGCGCCGCCTAGCTGGGTGCAGGCGCTGATAGAAGAATAGAGACAGCGTGAGCATACATATAGTCCAATGATTCGTACCTGCGCCGGAGACCCGAGCGAATGGCTTTGTCAGTATCGGGGCAAACGGCCTCTGTTTGCCTGCATTCTTAGCTTTACAGAGACGGGCCTGATTCCTCATATTTCCGCTGCGGGGGGCAGTCTTCAGGCCCGACGCTATACCGCGATCGCCGACGGTGAACTCCTCGCTAGCAGCCGCATTTTGCCCCGCTTCCCGCTAAAAGCAGGTATCTCACCTGCCGTCATCTCGCGGGCAATCCTTACCCAGCAGGGCATTCCCTTTCACCTGTTGAGCACAGGTCTACCTGACAAGCTCGCAGCGCCGCATATTGTTCTCCCGCAGGTCATGGCAAAAGCCCTCTATACCGGGCAAGCTATGACCCTTAAACAGGTTGAAGCTTTGTTTGAAAGTGGACTCCTCTGGGGCAAACGGCTGGCGCAGCAATGCCTTGGCAGCTATTTAATTTTGGGCGAATGTGTAGTGGGGGGTACCACCACGGCTCAAGCAATGCTCACAGCACTGGGATATCACGTGGCCGGACGCATGAGCAGTAGCCACAGCAGCCGTTGTATTCATCACCATGAGCAAAAGCAAAAGCTAGTAAATCAGGGCCTACATCAATGGCAACAGAATAGATCGGCTTTTCAATCAACGCCTTTAGCAGCCGTTGCTGCCTGCGGTGATCCCATGCAGGCAGTGGCCGCAGGTATAGCACTAGCCGCTAGCCAGCAGGTCGGTGTGCTGCTAGCGGGCGGCGCTCAAATGCTGGCCATCTATGCGCTGGCCCAAGCAATAGCACATAGACACCAGGAAATCTCGTGGCAAAACCAGCGAATCGTTGTAGGGACAACTCGCTGGGTGATTGAAGATGCTAGCGCTGATACTACGGCGATCGCCCGCGACATCGGTGCACCCTACATAGCTAGCGAAATCAGCTTCGCCCAGTCGTCCTACCGTCAGCTCAGAGCCTATGAGCAAGGCTTTGTGAAAGAAGGCGTAGGGGCCGGGGGATGCGCGATCGCAGCCCACCTCTATAAAGGGTGGAACCGCTCACAGCTACGACATGCCGTCGAAACCGAACTCAGAGACTGCTTCTAGTTTGACCAACATTAGCCTTAACTAAAGCTGATCTCTATTGGATATCTCTATTGGATATTAGAGCGTTAAGAGGAAACATCTACTGAAATCGGCAGGCCAAAATTTGCTCTTCAAGCGCGGCCATACGGTTATAAGCAGCCGTTAGCTGTGCCGTCAGCCGCTGAATCTGAATCTCAGGGGAAAGACCATGAGATGAAGATCCTGCCTTGCCGCCCTCCAAATGAGGCTCGTCGCTCAAAACATCCTTGTGCATCATTGATGGATCAACAGGACGACGAACAGCAACTGGCGACAGATTAATCATTCTGTCGTCAGAAACTAAGCCGCTGCTAGAAGAGCTGCTCTGCAAAAGCGCAATGCTGCTCACCTTGTCAGTCAACTGTTCCATTAATCCGTGAAGCGTGTCTACCTTACTGCTAAGTTCAAGAACTTGCTTTTGTACAACATCCATAGCCATAAGCACAGTCGTGTCATTTAGTTTTTTAATCCTAAGGATAAATTCTGTCTTCAGGTACTTACGCACCTAATCATTTAACGTTTGACCATAAATATTTGAAAATATTGTGAATACGATGAGCGCCTACTCATAATTCACCGCCTCTTTTCTAAAGGCACGCTAAAGTACCTCAGCGAAAATGACAGGTCGTCAAATCCGAACTCGACGGCTCGTCAAAACCTTCGCACAGCGGTTTATAATCGCTAATGAAGTGCAAGAAACTATATACGTTTAGCCGCATAGAGGTCTTATGAAATTGATTGCTCAAGCTTTCCGCAAACTAGGCACCACGCTCATGGTTGCCTTACTCGTTGTCAGTAGCTGTGCTATTTTGGCATCGCCTGCTCTAGCTGCCGATCACACCGTGAAAATGGGCTCCGACGGTGGCCTGCTGGTTTTTGAACCCGCTACCATCACTATCGACAAAGGTGATACCGTCACCTGGGAGAACAACAAAATGGCTCCCCACAACGTCGTATTTGACGGCAACAGTATTCCTGGCGGCAAAGCCGTCGCCGATCAGCTCACCCATTCTCAGCTTACTTTTTCTCCTGGCGAGTCCTACGGCAGCAAATTTGACGTTGAGCCCGGTGAATATACTTACTACTGCGCGCCTCACCGGGGTGCTGGCATGGTAGGCAAAATCATCGTTAAGTAAGCAGTCTCAAGGCAGAAG
>JBARVS010000189.1:0-11643 GCA_049646385.1 Phormidesmis sp.
GATTAATGTGTTTGTTCAACAGGTGGACGGGGCGGGTGCGCCAGTTGGCATGAGTGGGTTTGCGGTGCAAAAAGGGGCGAAAGGGCTGAGGCAGGGGCCGGAAGCGCTGACGATGGGAATGCGGGGAATGGTGCAGAATTCTGTTCTTTTAGAGGATGTGCGAGTAGATGAATCGCAGCGGTTAGGGCTGGCTGGTCAGGGGATGGCGGTGGCCCAGGATGCGATGATGTATGGGCGGCTGGCGATCGCGGCTGCTAGCGTGGGCGGGATGAAACGCTGCGCTCAGCTCATGCTGCGATATGGCCAGCGGCGAACAGTTTCTACGGGCAGATTGTTGGATAATCCGGTGCTGCTGACTCGGTTGGACTGGTTGACGAGTGCGATCGCCGCTGTAGAAAGCCTGGTTACCCTGACGGCAAATCGGCTAGACGCAGCGCTGTTTGTACCCGAAGAACTCTACGCAGCCTGTAAGATTGCTGGCCCCGAGTTTTACTGGCAGGCTGCTGACCATTTGGTGCAGTGCTTGGGCGGGCGCGGCTACATAGAGCCGAATATTGCGCCGCAAATACTGCGAGATGCGAGAGTTTTGAGGATTTTTGAGGGGCCGACAGAATCTTTGGCGATGTATCTAGGATCGCGGGTACTGAAGCAGCCGAAAGGGTTAAGAGACTTTTTTGAAGACTTAGCGCTCTCGGAAATAGGGGATCGGCTATTTGCAGCGGCTGAGCAGATTTTGGCGGGCTATTTCAGTAAAAACGCTTCCTTTTTAGAACCGCTACAGGCTCAGCGGCAGGCTAGTTTTGCGGTTGGCAAGGTGGCGACTGAAGCCATTTTATGGGCGGTGATGCGGGTAGAGAAAAGTTCAGCGACAGCCGTAGCGTGGGGGCAGAATCGGTTTGAGGAGGCGATCGCGCAGGCTCTAACACAGTCGGACAAAACGATTATTTCTGCAACGACCGCCGCTGAGCGTATTAACCACTATCGGCAGAGTATAGGAGAGATTGAGCAAACCTCAGCAGGCGTTGATGACGCCGTAGATGAGCTGATGAAGGTGGAAAATGAAACAGAGAACGCTTTTGAGCCGTCTGATATTTTGCGCGAACCTGACGTTTTGCGCGAATCTGATATTTTACGCGAACCTAGTAGAGATGTCGCACAGCGCAGCAATCGTCAGCGAAAGCGTGCCATTGAAGATTGGATTGTTCAGTGGTTGGCTAAACAGCTAGAGATCGCGGCCAACACCATCAATCCGACTAAAGCCTTTGCCGACTATGGGTTAGATTCTGTGATGGCCGTTGAGCTAGCGCAGGATTTAGGCGTGTTTTTAGACTTAGGCGAACCGCTAGAAGTGACGCTAGCCTGGAATTTTCCGACGATTGAAGCATTGGCGGATCATTTGGCGAGTACGCTGAAGCAAAAGGGTTTGAACAGTCGGAAAGAGACTTTTGTTGAGCGAGATCGCAGCACCATTCCTACGGAGTATCGCTCACAAAACCCAGTCAAACATCAGGCCAAACACCCAACAGAACATCAACAATCTTTTGAAGACCTTTCCGAAGCTGAAATTGCAGCCGCGCTCGCGGTAGAGCTAGCCAGCGTGAGGGGGCGATGATGACACATTCTCGCTGGTTTGACACGAGCCAAAAAACTCCGCAAACTCCCTCTAACTATCGCGATTTGCTAGCCGAAGCGACGGGGCAAATTCGCAAGCTGCGCAACCGACTAGACGAAGCAGACTATCGACAGCACGAGCCGATCGCCATTGTCGGGATGAGCTGCCGCTTTCCCGGTGGCGCGAATACGCCAGAGGCTTACTGGGAGCTGCTAAAGAACGGCGTAGATGCGGTGACAGAAGTGCCCGAGCAGAGATGGTCTGTGGATCGCTACTACGATGCCAACGCCGACGCGCCGGGGAAAATGTACACCCGCTACGGCAGCTTTGTCGATCAAATAGATCGGTTCGATCCGCAGTTTTTTGGCATTTCGCCGAGAGAAGCCCGCAGCCTAGATCCTCAGCAAAGACTGTTGTTAGAAACTAGCTATACGGCGCTAGAGAACGCGGGACTGCCGCCCTTTGATCTAAAAGGTAGCGCTACCGGCGTTTTTGTCGGTCTTTGCTTTGACGACTACGCGCAGCGCACGGTGAGATCGGGTGACCTTGCTCGCATTGATGCTTTCAACAGTTTGGGCAACACTCGCAGCATTGCCGCTGGCCGCATTGCCTACGTGTTTGGCTTTCAGGGGCCAACCATGCAGCTCGACACCACCTGTTCTTCTTCGCTGTTGGCGGTGCATTTGGCCTGCCAGAGCTTGCGCAGCGGCGAATCGAATTTGGCCCTAGCAGGCGGCGTAAACCTGATGCTTTCGCCCGAGGTGACGGTCGGTTTTTGCAAGCTGAAGGCGCTCTCACCGGATGGGCGGTGTAAAACGTTTGACATTGCTGCCGATGGGTATGGACGTGGGGAAGGCTGTGGCATTGTTGTATTAAAGCGGCTTTCGGATGCGATCGCCAATCAAGACAACATTCTCGCATTAGTGAAAGGATCGGCGGTCAATCATGACGGAGTTAGCAACGGCCTGACGGCTCCCAACGGGTCGGCGCAAACGGCTGTTATTCGGCAGGCGATCGCCAATGCCAGACTAGAGCCGCAGCAAATTCAATATGTAGAAGCGCACGGTACAGGCACCTCACTAGGCGATCCGATTGAGCTACTCGCCTTAGACCGCGCCCTCGGCAAAGATCGCTCATCGCCTTTACTCGTCGGCTCCGTCAAAACCAACTTTGGCCATTTGGAATCAGCCGCAGGCGTTGCCGGACTCATGAAGGTGATTCTCGCTTTGCAGCACCAGCAAATTCCGCCGCATCTCCATCTCACCACCCCCAACCCGCACGTTCCCTGGGGCCGATTGGCCGTTGAAGTGCCACGCGAGCTAACGCCCTGGCCCGAGGTAGAGGGGCAAAAGAACGAGCCAAAGCGGGCCGGATTAAGTGGATTTGGCATGAGCGGAACCAACGTTCACTTGGTGATTGAAGAAGCGGTTGATGAGTCTATGTGGGATGGCCTTGCGCTATCTGATCTTTCTGAAGGCGATCGCCCTCTCCAGCTTCTATCCCTCTCTGCCCAAAGTGACACTGCCCTAAAAGCCTTAGCTCAGCGCTATCGTAGCTGGTTGCCCACAGCATCAGCAGCACTATCTGACATTTGTTTTACTGCCAATTCGGGGCGATCGCACTTCCCGCACCGTTTGGCCCTCGTCGCAGCCGATAAAGACAATCTTATTCAACAACTTGACGGCTTCTTAGCTAAGGATTCCACCCCACCTCTCAACAAAACCAACGTTCGACCCAGAATTGCATTTCTCTTTACCGGCCAAGGCGCTCAGTATGTAGGCATGGGCCGAGAACTATACGAAACCGAACCTGTTTTCCGAGATGCGCTCAACCGCTGCGCTAACCTTCTCGAAAATGAAGGCATCAATCTGTTAGGCATACTTTATTCCAAAACAAAAACCAGTCAAGAAAGCCCTCTAAATTCATCCCTCATCCCTCATCCCTCATCCCTCTCTTCCTTCTCTTCCACCTTCCACAGCCAACCCGCCCTCTTCTCCCTCGCCCACGCCCTCACCGAACTCTGGAAATCTTGGGGCATTGAACCCGCCTACGTTTTAGGCCACAGCATTGGAGAATATGCCGCCGCCTGTGCTGCGGGCGTCATTAGCCTAGAAGACGGCCTGCGACTGGTGGCAACCCGAGGACGGCTGATGCAGTCGCTACCCGGTGATGGCGGTATGGCCTCGGTAATGGCCGTAAAAGAACAGATAGAATCGCTGCTGCCCGCTGACGTGGAAATTGCGGCGATTAACAGCCCTGAAAATACGGTGATTTCTGGCGAGCTAGCAGCATTAGAAACAGCGATTGAACAGCTAGAATCGCAAGGACTTACGGTAAAGCGGCTTCAGGTTTCTCATGCCTTCCATTCGGCGCAAATGGAGCCAATATTAGCCGAATTTGAGCAGGTTGCTCGCTCTGTTGAATATCATGAGGCCAATATAGAGATAGTCTCTAGCGTAACGGGTGAGACTTTAGACTCAAACATAGATTGGCCTAGCTACTGGAGCGCACAGATCCGACAGCCGGTACAGTTTGCAGCGGCAATAGAAACCCTGGCAGATGAAGGCTGCAATTTATTTATTGAAATTGGGCCAAAGCCCACGCTGATTACGTTAGGTCAAATTTGCTTGTCTTCTTCAACAGATACATGGCTACCGAGTCTCTCTTTCAAGAAGCAAAGCGAACAATATCCAGATTGGGAGACGCTGCTCGCTAGCTTAGGCAGACTTTACAAAGCGGGTGGAACTATTGACTGGGCTGGATTTGACCGCTCCTATCCTCGGCGGACGGTGCAGATACCAAACTATCCTTTTCAGCGCGATCGCTACTGGATCGAAGCTGAAGAAAGTATACCTGTTAGAGCTAAGCCCAACCGAAAACAGCATCCTTTGTTGGGGCGATCGCTCTCTTTGGCAGGCGATCGCACTCGCGGCTTTGAGTCACAGCTTCAGCTAGAGAATCCGCTGAACTGGTCAGACCATCAGGTGTTTGGATCGGCGCTTTTGCCAGCCGCCGCGTATCTGGAGATGGGCTTGGCGACTGGGCAAGCAGTATTTAAGGGTTCTTATTGTTTGAAAAATGTCTCTTTAATCGAGGGGCTGTGGTTGGAGCCAGCGGCTACGGTTCAGCTACAAACGTTGGTGACTCGTCAGAGTGAAAACTCACATCAGTTTGAAATTCATAGCCTACCGACAGATACTTCTGACGAAGATTGGACAAATCACGTACTGGGTGAAATAGCCGCTGTATCCGAAAACCCAATCGATATTGACATTGAGGCTATACGGCAAAACCTGACAAACAGGTTTTCTGGCGAACAGTTTTACCAGCAGTGCGCCCAGCATGGCGTCGATTATGGCGCTTCTTTTCGGGCGGTGAAACAGGTTTGGTATCAGTTGGATTCAGCGGCGATCGCGCAGGTTGAACTACCTACCGAATCATCGCTAGAAAACGCCGCTGATTTCTCCATGCATCCTGTTTTAATAGATGCTGGACTACAGCTTTCGGGTGCGACCCTAGCGCAAGACGCCAGCCGCTATCTGCCGGTTTCTGTAGAGAAATTTAGCCGCTATCAGCCCATGCCTAATGGTGAGCTTTGGATCTACGCTCAGCGTCGCAGTGAGCCGCTAAGTAGCTATCAAAAAGCTGTTGTAGATATTAGCTGGCTATCTCAACAGGGGCAAGTGCTGGCAAAGATGGAAGGGCTTGTTCTCCAGGCTGTAGAGCCGTCGCAGGTGCTAGGCAAGCAAGGACTAAAGGAAGAAATTCAGTGGCTACACCAGATTCAGTGGCTACACCAGATTGAATGGCAACCTCGCCCATTGCCGCAGATGCCCGCTGAGTTTTTACTGTCTCCAACCGACGTGCGAGATTGTCTCGTCCCTGTTTTTTCTCAGCTCGTTCAACAACCTGACTTTCTGAGATACCTGTCGCTTCAACCCCAGCTCAATCAGTTGGCGATCGCATACATCCAACAGGCGCTAAACGAAATGGGCTGGGCTGGAGAAAGTTTAGAATCAGCAACGCTTACCAGCGATCTTCAAATCGTGCCTGAACACAGACAGCTATTCGACCGCTGTATAAATCTACTCGTCGAAAGTGATTTTTCTGTTGAGTCAACGCCTCAGCAGCTTTTCCAACAGCTCAGCGAACATCCCCAAATTAGGGCGGAACTGACGTTGGTTCAGCGCTGTGGCGATCGCCTTGCCGAAGTATTCCAGGGACGGCTAGATCCGCTTACGCTGCTATTTCCAGAAGGTGATCTAAGCGATCTTACGAACCTTTACCAGCGCTCTGTTGGTTCGCAGGCGATGAATCAGCTCGTGCAAGAAGCAGTTCTAACCGCGATTGAGCAAGCGCCCTTCGACCGTCCTCTACGCATTTTAGAAATTGGCGCAGGAACGGGCGGAACGACGGCTCATTTACTGCCGCAGCTTTCCAAGCTATCGCAGGCTGTAGCCTATCTCTTCACCGATATCTCTCCTCGCTTTACAAACGCAGCGCAGGCCCGATTTGAAGCGTTTGAATTTGTGGAATATGCGCTACTTGATATTGAAAAGTCGCCCCAGATACAAGACTTACCCAAAGGCTATGCTGATGGGTTTGATATTGCGATCGCAGCCAACGTTCTTCATGCCACTGCCGACCTGCAAAGCACCCTATCAAACATCAGCCATTTGCTCGCCCCCGGCGGACAGCTCATTTTGCTAGAAGGCACAGAACCCGTAGGCTGGGTCGATCTGATCTTTGGCCTTACACCTGGCTGGTGGAAATTTACAGACATCTCTTTACGAGCCGATCATCCTCTGATTTCTACGAGCGCATGGCAAGATCTGTTGAAATCTGCTGGCTTTGCGCGGGCGTCCGCTTTGCAGCCCTCAAATGCTGCTCAGAAGCTTTCTCAGTCGATCATTGTGGCTCAGCGCGGACAAACTACAGAGAAAACTTGGGGTCTGCTCACGCCATCATCCGAGCCTGATTTTCTGGCGGCAAGGCTTAGAGAAAAAAGACAAACTGTTCTCGAATGTTCTCAGGTTGAGGATTTTGAGGGCAGCGCTCTCATTTGCAACCTCAATGCGACGCTAGATACGTCAATCGTTGAGTCAACATCATCCATTTGTCGTCTGGCAATAGAAACCATACAGGTACTCAGCCAGCGCCCCCACCCGCCTAGACTTTTTTTCACCAGCGTCCTTCCCACGCCAGACGCACAGCTAGCCTATTCTGGATTGTGGGGGCTACTGCAAACTGCACAGCTAGAGCATCCTGAGCTACGCTGCACCTACGTTCAGGCCGAGACTGTTGAGCAGCTAATAGCAGAACTGCTGGTAGATTCGCCTGAAACGCAGGTGGCGTATCAGTCAGGGCAGCGGAAGGTTGCTCGAATAGAGAATTATCGACTTCAACAAGAACCTACCCAGCTTGTTGTTGATCGAGCTGGAACGCTATCAGGCTTAAGCTGGCAGTCTAGCTCGCGTCGTCCTCCCAATGCCGATGAAGTAGAGATCCTCATTCATGCAACAGGGCTGAATTTTCGAGATGTGCTGATCGCGATGGGGGAGTATCCCAAGGCTGCGCCGTTGGGCTGTGAGTGTGTGGGTGAAGTGGTTGCTGTTGGCGGTGACGATGCGAATGTTTGGATTGGGCAGCGGGTAATGGCGATCGCGAGCGGTAGCTTTGCTCAATACATCACCGTTCCTCAGCAATTAGTCACGCCTGTACCTGAGTCGTTAACAACCGCCGCCGCTGCTACTTTGCCCGTCGCCTTCACCACGGCCTACTATAGCCTTTGTCAGCTAGCCGGACTCAAAGCGGGCGATCGCGTCCTCATCCATTCAGCAACAGGCGGCGTCGGCCAAGCGGCTGTCCAAATCGCTCAACAGGTCGGCGCTGAAATATTTGCCACTGCCAGCCCTAGCAAATGGAATAAGCTACGAGCAATGGGCATCAGCCACATCATGAACTCTCGAACCTTGTCGTTTGCCGACGAGATTTTGACCGCGACAAACGGCGAAGGCGTTGATGTTGTTTTGAACGCGCTACCGGGCGAGTTTAGAGAGAAAAGCCTTCAGGCGCTAGGGGCTAACGGGCGATTTGTTGAAATTGGCAAAGGAGAGGGGCTGACCATAGAAGAAATCGCCCAGCTTCGGCCAGATGTTCGTCATTTTACGGTAGATATTTCGGCTCTGTGCCGAGAACAGCCGCAGCAGGTGCAGAACATATTGAGCGATATTAGTCGGGAAGTGAGTGAAGGGAATTGGCGGCAGCTTCACTATCAAACCTTTACTAAATCAGACGTGATTCCAGCTTTTCGGGCATTACAGCAGGCAAACCATACGGGCAAGATTGTTCTTACTCAAAATGCGAATACTGCCGAAGCGTCGGTTCAGTTTCAGGCGGATGCTACCTATTTGGTGACGGGTGGACTAGGCGGATTGGGGTTGGCTACGGCTGAGTGGATGAGCGATCGCGGCGCTCAGCGAATTGTGCTACTCAGTCGCCAGAAGCCTACGGAAATTGCTCAAACTGCTGTTAATCAGCTCAGAGAGAAAGGGATTGTCGTAGATGTTGTTTCGGTAGACGTTACCGACCGAGAGGCTTTATCGACTGCCTTAAAAGAGATTAATCGACAGCCAGATCTACCGTTAAAGGGAATTATTCACGCAGCAGGCGTCCTAGATGATGAACTGCTTCAGCAGCTTTCCTGGGAGAAATTTGAGCGCGTGCTTTCGCCTAAAGTAGCAGGAGCCTGGAACTTACATACGCTTACTCAAGATTTGGAGCTAGACTTTTTCGTACTGTTTTCTTCTGCTGCTGCGCTGATGGGTTCACCAGGACAGGCCAATCATGCAGCAGCAAATGCTTTCTTAGACGGACTAGCCCGCTACCGGCATCAGCAAGCGCTACCCGCGCTAAGTATTAATTGGGGGGCGTGGTCTACAGTGGGGTCGGCGCTAAAGTATCAGCAGCAAGGCAAACTAGAACAGTTTGCGGGTATAGAGGTTATTTCTCCCGAGGTAGGACTCGATTGGCTAGAGCGCGTTTGGACGCAGACGGTGGCTCAAGTGGGGGTAGTGCCGATTCGCTGGGGGGACTTCTTACAGCAAGATTGGGCTAGGAATCGGCTGTTTTTTGAGGCGGTGCGCCCTGAGAGAGCGCTAAATTCTACCGGAGTTCAGCACAGCCTGCGGAAAGGGTTTATTGCAGCGTTAGAGAATGCGGCACCAGAACAGAAGCGATCGCTATTAGAGGCTTATGTTTGCGATCGCATTTGCCAAACCCTGGGCTTTACCCCTAGCGATTTAGATAGACAGGCGGGCTTTTTCGATTTGGGAATGGATTCTTTAACGGCACTTGAGCTAAAGAACAGTCTACAAACAGATTTAGGCATCTCCTTGCCTAGCACACTGGCATTCGACTATCCAACTGTGGAGGCTTTGTTGAGCTATCTGGCTGCTCAACTGATAGAAGAAGCGGCTGTTGAATCAAAGACAAAGGAATTAGAAGATATAGAGTCTGGGCCTCAAAGGGATTCAGAAGCTTTATTACATGACGATTTGATCGCTCAAATGGATCGCAAGCTAGCCGATATTGATAGCTTTTTAGAGGAGGACGCGCCATGATAGAAAATCAGCAGCGCATGGCTCGTGCATTGCAGGCGATTGAAAAGCTACAGGCTAAGCTGACTGCCGTAGAGTCGGCCAAAACGGAGCCGATTGCAATTGTAGGAATGGGCTGTCGGTTTCCGGGTGGGGCAAATAGTCCAGAGACTTTTTGGCAGCTATTGAGCGAAGGCAGAGATGCGATTTCTGAAGTGCCGAGCGATCGCTGGAATGCAGACAAATACTACGATCCTGACGCCAGCAAACCCGGTAAAATCGTCACCCGCAGCGGCGGCTTTGTTGATCATCTACGAGACTTCGACGCCGACTTTTTCGGTATTTCTCCCCGCGAAGCCGCTAGCCTAGACCCTCAGCAGCGGCTACTGTTAGAAGTCGCCTGGGAAACGATGGAACATAGCGGCATGGTACCCGACCAATGGACAGGCCGCCCGGTTGGGATTTTTGTGGGCATTAGCAGCAACGACTATTCGCAATATCTATCGCGCCGCGCTGACGCTGAGATTGACGCTTATTTGGCGACAGGAAATGCTCATAGCGTAGCAGCAGGCAGACTCTCTTATATTCTAGGATTTACCGGGCCTAGTATGGCGGTTGATACAGCCTGTTCTTCTTCTTTAGTCGCTGTGCATTTAGCCTGCCAAAGTCTGCGAAATGAAGAATGTGAAGTCGCGCTAGCGGGCGGGGTCAATCGCATCCTGGCACCAGAATTTAGCATCAACTTTTCAAAGGCTCGGATGCTCTCTCCTGATGGACGCTGCAAAACGTTTGATGCGGCGGCGGATGGCTTTGCTAGGGGAGAAGGCTGTGGTGTGGTGGTGCTAAAGCGACTGTCTGACGCGGTGAAGCAGGGCGACAACATTTTGGCTGTGGTGCGGGGCGCGGCTGTAAATCAGGATGGCCGCAGCGGTGGGCTGACGGTGCCCAATGGCCCAGCCCAACAGAACGTAATTCGGCAGGCGTTAGCCAATGCAAACGTGAAGCCCGAACAGATTAGCTACGTTGAGGCACATGGAACCGGGACGGCTTTGGGCGATCCTATAGAAGTGGGGGCTTTGGGGGCCGTGTTTGGCCGGAGCCATTCTGAGCAAAGCTGTTTGAATATAGGCTCAGTGAAAACCAACATTGGTCATTTAGAAGCTGCCGCTGGTATTGCGGGCTTGATTAAGGTCGTATTAGCGATGCAGCATAAAACCCTGCCAGCGCATCTACATTTTCAACAACCTAGCCCTCACATTGACTGGAAAGCGCTCCCCATTCGCGTTACTCAGCAGGCAACTGAGTGGCGTCGGCAAAGTGGCGAGCCGATGGAAAATACCGTCTTTGCCGGGATTAGCTCATTCGGATTTAGCGGGACGAATGCTCATGTGATTGTTGAATCTGTCGCTGATGCTTTTGTCCCTGCTGACAGCGTTGAACCGGAGGATAAATCTTATTTACTAACGCTATCGGCCAAAGATCCAGTCGCATTAAGTGCATTAGTAAATCGGTATGCTGAGCGTTTGGCGACGCCGGGAGCTGGTAGTTTTGCCGATATTTGTTGGAGTGCTTGGGCTGTGCGATCGCACTTCCCCTATCGGCTAGCGATCGCGGCAAACTCTGCAAATGAAGCCAAAGCTCGCCTAGTTTCTTATGCCAATGAACAGATTGATGCGATCGCTAATGAAGCCGCTCAACGTCAACCCAAAATCGCTTTTCTCTTCACTGGCCAAGGCGCTCAATATACAGACATGGGCCGCGAGCTATATGAATGCGAGCCAGTCTTTAAAGAAGTCATTGACCGCTGCGCCAACGTTCTTCAAGATGAAGGCATTGACTTACTGAGCGCCACTGCCCAGCACAGTCAACCTGCTTTATTCGCGATCGCCTACGCCCTCACCAAACTCTGGAAATCCTGGGGTATCACTCCTGACTGCGTTCTAGGCCATAGCATTGGAGAGTATGCGGCCGCCTGCACCGCTGGCGTAATGGATTGGGAGACGGGCCTTCGCCTAGTTGCCCTACGCGGACAGCTGATGCAGCAGCTACCCAGTAACGGCGGTATGGCAGCAGTTAGAGCGAACGCGGCCCAGGTAAAACCCTATCTGCAAGCAGGCGTAGTGGTGGCAGCCGAAAATGGGCCATCCAACACCGTAATTTCAGGATCTCAGACAGAAATAGAAGCTGTTCTTTCTCAGCTAGAAGAACAGAATATTCAGACAACGCGGCTCAATGTCTTTCACGGATTTCATTCGCCGCTGATGGAACCTGTTTTAGCAGATTTTAGTCAGAGCGCCCGTCGTATCAGCTATCAGGCTCCGAACATTGAAATGATCTCCACAGTTACTGGAGAAAAGATTGCCGACAATAACAACTGGCCTCGCTATTGGATAGAGCATATTCAGCAGCCTGTAAAGTTTCAGCAGGCTATAG
>JBARVS010000190.1:0-1705 GCA_049646385.1 Phormidesmis sp.
GTCCTAGTAGTCATGATGTATCTTTCCACCGAAGTCGCCGAACGCGAGCGGCAGGCCAATCAGTCGCGAATCGTCAGCCTCATCACCTGGGCGTTCTCCCTCGCCCTTATCGGCCTTGCCATGTCACCGATTACCCGCGACAACCGCCCCGCAAAAACTGCGCTCATTCTCGCCGCCGCCGCCCTCACCGCCACCAGCCGAGCCACCGCCACAAACCTCGCCATTCATGACCGAGTCTTACAGGATTTTCGCGACATCAGCGACAACCAGCGCCAGCAGCTCATTTACGAGTCGATGAAACCCGCGACCCTCTTAAAATCTGCTGAAGAAGTTGTTGAAACAGCCCCGCCCGCCCTGCTGACTCATGATATTAGTCGGGCGATCGCCAGCGAGCTAAAAAGCACCGTCCTACTCGGAGCCCCCCGCGCTGGCAAAGGCTACGCACTCGCCAAAGCCCTCGAACTCTTACCCGATAGCGTAGACCTCTGGCTGATAGACCCCAAAAACGATCCTAACGAGTCGCACTACTGGCACCCTGTACCCGCAAATCAGCGCGTTCGCTTCGACGTAACCACTCTCGACCCTGACGCCGTGGATGACAAAGTAAGCAGCTTATTCGAGCGCTTTTTACTAGCTAGCAGCAGCGATCGCGCCAAGCTGCTAATCGTTGATGAGTGCTCACCCGGCCTATCAAAGGGCATGACGCCCAAAGCCTATAAAGCATTTATGGGCAGGCTGGCCACCATTTGCAGCGTCGGCCCATCAAAAGGAAAGTTTGTGTGGATTATGGCGCAGGCCAGCACAGTCGAAGATTTAGCCATGACCAGCGGCAATAAGGCCAGCTTCCGACTCGCCGCCGTCGGCCATGCCGATAAAACAGAGAAGTCTTGGTACAGCTCACTCAAGCGCTCAATGCAGGTAGAAACTCCTGCTGATGCCCTCACCGGATATATCCAAATGCTCGACGGCGAATGGGGCTACGCCCAGCCCTTTCAGCTCACGCCCACCGACACCCACCGCGCCGCCGTCGAGCCAGAATTCAGCCCCGAATCTCAAGCGGTGCTCGAATATTTTCAGCAGCAGCCTGAAAAAACGCGCACCCTGCGCCAGCTCACTCAGACCAGCTTGGCGCGTAAGATGAAGCTCACGTCACAGCAGCCCATGCTATCGGCGATCAATCCGCTGCTAACTGCCGGACTACTCGCAAAAGACGAAAGCGGTGACTTTTCTCTATCAGGCTTATAGCCCCTTTTTTTGACAATGGAAAAAGGCGAAACACAACAACAAACCAACCCTAAAGCCTTTCTCTGTCTTCTGTCGCGACGTACCACACAGACGGCAACAAAGAAACAACTGTTGTCGCCGTTCCAACCAATTTCAACAGAAAGCAACAGCGCTAATATGGATGACGCAGCCCGAATAAAGCAACTTGAGAAACAGATGTTGGAAGAGATGTCGAAAGCAAAAAAGGAACACCAATCGGATATGAAAAAACTGACGGAACAATTTGATGATGTCGCGAAGCAGGTTGCTAAATATCATGCCTGCCGCCGTCCCGACCCAGACGAAAATGACTAGCGGCAAAACGACCTGGACTATTTTTTGGACTAAACGGGCAACTGGCACATATGCAGATCGTCGAGTTATCGTAAAATCTCTGTGCTAGCTGCCCCCTCAAACCGCTGTAACTACGTTGAGTAGTTGC
>JBARVS010000191.1:0-3288 GCA_049646385.1 Phormidesmis sp.
CGCTTATGCAGGCGCTTGCAGGGCGCTCTATTCCTATCAGCGAAAGCTCATATTTCGCCCCCTACCTGATATCATTCGCACCCCCGCCGACATCGGCCTCCCCTACGAAGACGTTTGGATTCCAACCGATTTACGGGCCAATCAGCCCACCGATCTATTAGCCAATCCATTAGTCAATTCATTAGTTAATCCATTGACCGACCAGCCCAACGAGCAGCTCCATGGCTGGTGGCTTCCCAATCCTGGCAACCGCCAAACCCTGCTGTTTTGCCATGGCAACTACGGCAACATTAGCTACAACCTAGAGCGCATCCACTTTTACTACAATCTCGGTTTTTCTGTGCTCGCGTTCGACTATCGTGGCTATGGCCAAAGCGTTAGCACTAACCTAATTAAGCCTGTTCCAACCGAAAGCAGTACCTGCGCCGATGCCGAAACCGCTTGGCAGTATCTCACCCAAACGCGAAAGATTCGGCCTGAAAACATTACAATTATGGGCCACTCTATGGGCGGAGCGATCGCCATCAACCTCGCCGCTCAGCATCCCAACGCAGCGCACCTGATTGTCGCTAGCTCTTTCACCACCATGCAAGACGCGGTTCACGCCAAAAAGATATACGGCCTGTTTCCCATCCAGCAGCTTTTAACCGAACCCTTCGACTCATTGAGCAAAGTTCAAAAGCTGCGAATGCCCGTGCTCTACGTTCACGGCGAGCAGGATCGTGACGTGCCCGCCGAAATGAGCCAGCGTCTGTATGAGGCTTCACCGCAGCCCAAGCAGCTTTGGCTTGTGCCCGACTCAGGCCACAACGACATTGCCACCACTGCCGCCGCCCAGTATCAAAAAACCGTCGAGGCTTTTCTGGATAGCGCCCAAAATAGCAGCCAATCTTCAGCCGTGACCGTAGCGGCGTAAGCTATTAAGTAAGGCGTTCACCAGGCGCGTAAAAGCTGCCTCCCGACACCATGAAAAGGTTTCAACTTGCGTGTTTGGCAATTCTCCTTACGTTGCTCACAAGCTGCGGCACACTGGCTCAGCAGCCGCCTACCGAGGCCGTTCGCCAAGCGGTGAGCCAGCAAATGGCCGATACCCAGCAGGCGATCGCTCAAGAGCTAGGTCTATCAACAGAAGCGTTAGGCCAGCCAAAGCCTAACTTCACCCTTAATGAGTTAGACATCAAAAGTCGAGAGCGCCTATCTGCTAAAAGATTTCAGCGTCAGGGCTTTCCTAGCGATATTTACAAAGTCAAAGGGACGCTAACAGCAACGCTCGCGGCCTCCAGTCATAAAATCCAGCAGAGTGCTCCTTTTGAAGTTTATCTAGGAACGAACCCAGAAGAGAATCAAAAGCAGACCAGCGCTCAGGCTGATGGCGACGCGAAAAATGGCCCAGAAATTTGGTTTATGATAAGCCCTGACGCACTGACGCCGCCTCAATAAAGATTCGCTTGACTTCTGTGTGAGCTTCACGCACGTTCGTTTCAATGCGCCGCACTGCCGCCTCAATTTCATTGGCTGACAGGCTGTCTTTAAATTCGATGTTCAGCGCTAGCAGCACGTCTTGCGGCCCTAAGTGCAGCGTAATTGGCGCTTCGGAGTTGGAAACTGCCGCGTCTGATCGCACGATTTGCTGAATGCTCGCTCGGGTTTCGGGTGAGGCACTTTCGCCAATTAGCAGTCCTTTGGTTTTGGCTACTAGCGCGATCGCGACCACCGTCAGCAGCAGTCCAATGCTCATACTAGCGATCGCATCATACATGGGGTTCCCCGTGCGCTCGCTCAGCCACACGCCCGCAAAGGCGATCGCCAGCCCTACCAGCGCCGCCGAATCTTCTACAATCACGATAAAAGCACCCGGATCTTTGCTGCGAGCGATCGCCTGCCACAGCTTCATCTCTGGATCGGCTTGAGTCTTCTTAAAGGCCCGAATCGACACCCATAGCGCCGCCCCTTCAAACACCGCCGCCGCCGCCAGCACACCGTAGCTCACCAGCGGATCGCTTGAAACCGTTTCGGCATGAAAGCTGCGAATCCCTTGCAGCACCGACACCCCACCGCCCAAAGCAAAAATCAGCACCGCCACCATCAGCGACCAAAAGTACAGCTCCTGGCTTCGCCCCAGCGGAAACTGCTCATCGGCCAGCCTTTCACTTTGCTTAAGCCCATATAGCAGCAGCACTTCATTAACCGAATCCACCACCGAATGAATCCCTTCCGAGAGCATAGCCGAGCTACCGCTTACGTAAGCACCTGCAAACTTAGCGACGCCAATCGCAATATTCGCTGCCATCGCCGCATAAATCGCGGTTTTAGAAGAGCCAGTTGACATAGGTGAAAATTAGGTAAGGGAAGTTTACGCAGTCAATTGGCCGAGCAGCGATAAATAACACAAAGCGATAGGTTTGATTATGGCCTTCTACTTAAGTATGCCGCAGCGACTACTGCCGCCGCAGGGATTACTATGCCAAAGATTGGAAGCCAGTTATTGGCTACCGCACCGATGGCCGTGACCAAGGCTGCACCCCAATTATTCAGGAAGCGGAACGCATTGCGTGGATTAGATTCGTAATTTTTAATTTCTTGCTTTTGTTCGCTTAAATTATGATTGCCTATAACCTCATTAATTATGTCCCTTAGCCGCTCGCTATATGTAGTATTTTTCTGAATCGCGATCGCATACTCTTGAGCACCTAGCTCGTCCAAATAACCTTCACCAGGATATATAGTGTAATCGCTCTTTTCATAGGGTTCTCTGTCTTGGCGGAACGGATATTCACCCTGAACGCCTTGCTTAAATAGCGTTTGCAATATAGGTGCATCACTAGCAAATGCTTGAACCCTATCATTTTGCAAGGCATTTAGTGCCAAGTCCCTCACATCGTTCTTTGAATCCTGCAATTTATTTTTTGGATAAGGAACGTAATTTCTGTAGTATTCCTTATGATCCTCAAATTCCTGAAGAGTCGTTGTCTGTCGTAGTACAGCAATCAAAAGATTTTGAAGCTCAAGATCAGCTTTTTTTAATGCTTTGGCAGTGTCCTTCTTTAAAAGGAGCCTTATTCCTGTTGTATAAAAACTTCTCGAAAGTTTGATCTTGTCACCGAAAGTCTCGATACCTTCCACATTTGTTTCTAATTCAAGAGATGACGTCGAATTAGGGCCACACTCAATATCAGCTTCGTCAATAAGCAAAGCACCGTATCTAGGATAATTTTGTCCTCGGTACTGATTTTCAAGCGGTTTTGCTAAAGGTACAACTGGAATCTGTAGATTTCTCCTGCTTAGTTC
>JBARVS010000192.1:0-25029 GCA_049646385.1 Phormidesmis sp.
CGGCTAACTAGCCCGATTGAAATTAAGCGATGCTATGGCAAGCTGCCTCCTGTCTCGGGCTTTTCAGGTCAGCTTTCTCAGGTGTTTATGAGCATATTCACTAACGCTATCGACGCTTTGCTAGCGCAGACACAAAGCTATCCGGCTGAGCCTGCGGCGTCAACAACGGATGGACTGCCCGATAAAGTTCCAACCATCACCGTTACGACCTGCACTCGATCTGCGCGAGACATATCTAGCAGCGTTCCGGACGAGTCTCGCTGGGTTTCTATTATCATTAGTGACAATGGCCCCGGCCTGCTGCCGGAGACTAAGGCTCAGCTGATTGATTCTTTTTCGGCTGAGAGGCGATCGCGCAAGGAAACCGGACTAGCTATGAGCTATCAAATTGTGACGGCTAAGCATGGTGGGCGGTTTTGGGTGCGAAGCCAACACAGCCATTTTCCGACTGGCACCGAATTTGAGATTTTGCTACCGCTGACTTCCGGCGAAGCGGTTTAGCTCAAGCTTGAGCTGAAGACCTAATTTGTAAACTGTCTACTGCCGTATGCACAATAAAAAAAGCTAGCTACAATGACGAAGAAGTTCATGAAAGCTAGGAGTAAGTTAGTGAAAGACTTTTCTGTAGGTGCATCGCTAGGTGGAATTGTCGCTTTTAGCTTCCTTTCGACTGCAATATATATGAATCATACGGCGATCGCCGATGTAGGAATAATTCAGCCTGCGGTTGCGATCGCCATAGCACTCCTATGCGGACTGCTCAACGCTAGGTTCAAAGGCAATTTTCTAGATTCGTTCGTCAAGGCAATGAATACCCTTGGAACTTAAGTCTAAAAATACATGCCCTGGATTAAATTCATTTAACCCAGGGCATGTAACGTCTGTTCTTTAGCGATGCTACTTCGCTTAAGCTTCGCCCGTAATTGATAGCTCGCTCACCCAAACGCGCGGGCAGATGCCGCCTGTAGTGACTTCGGCTTCGGGCTCAATATGCTGAATGTTTTTGAGCACTTCGCGAAAGTCTCCAGCGACCGTAGCCGACTCTACGCTGATGCGCTTACCATCCTTGAGCAGCCAGCCGTCAAATGGTAAAGAAAAAGAGCCTTGCAGCGCATTGACACCCGCATGAAGCGCCTGCAAATCGTCAATTAGCACAACCCCATCGGCTGTGTCTAGCTGATAGCGATCGCCCGCACTTTCTCCTGCTTCTACCACTAAGTAGTTCAGCCCAATGCTCACCTTTGCGCCAATGCTGGCATGGCCTGTGGGCTCGGCGTTCATTCGCTTAGCGGTACCTGCACTGTGCAAAAAGTTTTTGAGAATGCCTTTTTCAATCAGCGCTAAGCGGTGAGTGGGTGTGCCTTCGCCGTCAAACGTTTCTGCCGAGACGTTCTCGGGGTGCAGCTCATCGTCGTACACCGAAAGCAAAGGGCTCGCGACCTGAGTGCCCAACGAATCGGCAGTAGAAAGGCTGCGATTGTCGAGGATGCTTTGCGCGTTATACATATTAGAAAAAGCGCTGAGCAGGCTCAAAAAAGCCTCTGCTGAAAACACAACCGGATACTTGCCCGAGGCAATTTTCTCGTAGTCTAAATGGCTGATTGTTTTTTCGGCGGTCTCTTTTGTGCAACCCTCTACATCTAGCTGAGCCAGAGAGTTTTTAAATCGCATTGCCCCCGCCGCGCGAGGTTTGCGGCCTTCCTGCTCGGTTTTACCATAGAGATAAATCGAGGCGTAAGAGCGCTCTTCGCTGCGCTGTGCGCCGTCGCTATTGAGATAGAACCGTTCAATTTCACGCTGGGCAATGCCGTTGTAAGGCACAGAGGCGATCGCCTCGTGAGCTTCTAGCACTCCTTTTTCAGCGCCTACTAAGGTCTCAATTAACTCAGGTACGGGCGCAGGATCTGCTTTTTGAAAATCCACCTCTATCGTCGGCTCTTTTGCCTTGGGGCTAAAGTCAGGTGCATTCTCCTTTACGCCAAACGCACTGGCTTCAGAGGCCGTTTTGAGCGCTAGTTCTAGCCCAGTTTCGTCAACGTCGGTGGTAGAAGTTACGCCAATTTGGTTTTGGTCATTCCACACGCGCACAATGACGCTAGAGCGGTTAGAGGCTTTGACCTGCTTAGGTTCGCCTTTGTCTACCTGGACGCTGGTTTCATCGACAGAAGATCCGTAGATGTCGTATTTGTGAATGCTGAGTTTATGGGCGATCGCCTCAGCCTGCTGCGCAATCGTTTGAATTTTAGCCATTGTTTTATCGTCCGCCTACTGTGATGTCGTCTACTCGGATATGAGGCTGGCCGACGGTGACATAAATGCTGCCGCTAACCGATCCGCAAAATCCAGGTGCCAAACTAATGTCGTTAGAGCACATCGAAATTTTGTTCATAATCCCAGTCGCTTCACCAATCAGCGTTGCGCCCTTTAGCGGCTTCGTAATTTTGCCGTTTTCAATCAAATAGGCTTCATCGACTGCAAAGTTGAACTGCCCTGTGGGGCCAACGCTGCCGCCGCCCATTTTTTTGCAGTAAATGCCTTTGTCAACTGAGGCAAACAGCTCATCTACCGTGAAGTCGCCCGGTGCAATATAGGTGTTGCGCATTCGCGAGGCCGCTGCATGGGTGTAGCCCTGACGACGACCGCTGCCCGTACGAGGGTGGCCCGTGCGCATAGAGCCCGCCCGATCAGAGAGAAAGTTTTTCAAAATGCCGTTTTCAATCAGCAGCGTTCGCTGAACTGGCATTCCTTCATCGTCCATATCAACGGTGCCAAAAGCTTCTGAGGAAAGCCCTTCGTCCCAAGCCGTGAGATTTTCGTTGGCAACCTTTTGCCCCTTTTTGTGCATAAAGGGCGTTGTCTCGCGCTCAATTTGAGTGGTTTCTAGTAGATGACCACAGGCTTCATGGAAAATTACGCCGCCAAAGTGATTGGCCATAATAATGGGATAGTTGCCCGACTCTACATAGTCGGCGTAGAGCATTTTGCCAGCCGACTCAGCGACTTTTGCAGCCGTCTCTTCGTAGTCCCAAGCGGTTAAAAAGCTAGGGTCGCCCGTATTGCCCAAGCGCTCGCCGATTGAAGAGCGGTGCTCGCCATCAGCGCAAAGCAGGTTATAGCCGACCGACTGAGTAAGCCGAATATCACGCGCAAAAGTGCCATCGCTAGAGGCCACTAGCACCTCTTGCCAATCGCGGAAGTAAGCGGCGCGGCGGGCCTGGACGTGATCGGCTTTTCTGGCTAGGGCAGCATTGGCCTCTAGCAGCACTTCGCCCATCGTTTGCATAGAAACGCAGCTCGCTAGCCAGTTTTCTTTGGCGCGGCTGGTGCCGTAGTCTCGCAGCGGCTCTAGGTTTAACTCAGGAATGTTTGCCTGCGGCCCAGGTAGCTCTAGGCCCATGATGGCCAGTCCTTTTTCGAGCGCGGCTTGGAGCCCATTAAAGGATAAATCATTGGTGCTGACATAGCAGTCGGCGCTGCCTTTGAACACTCGAACGCCTGCGCCAGAGACAATGCTAGGTGAAATGCTAGTAATGGCGTCATCTTCAGCCAAGCAGCTAATGTAGTTTTTGCGCTCTAAAAAGAACTCTACAAAATCAGCGCCGACTGCACGACCTAAGCCCAGCAGCGTAGCGAGTGGGGCTTCCCAGGTTTGATCAAAACGGTCGGGCGTGGCGGCATAGGTGAGAGAAGGAATTTGCTCTAAGCGTAGAGGCTGATCGAATATGGCGGCTGTCATACAAAAAGCGCGTCCTTGTGAACATATGTTGGTAATAGCTTACCAAATGCATCAGTGGATGGGGACTGCCACAAAGCCGACGGTTTCCCCTACTTTCAATAGAGCGATCGCGCCTAGCAACCCTGACAATCCTAGCTATTGCAGCGAAATTGATTGACCCATTCAAAAAGTAGTTCTAATGTATTAAAGCAGCTCAGGATTTAGAGAACTGAAATGACGAACAAAATGATGTTGGCTCAGCTTTCAATGAATGAGCTGACCGAGCGCATCTTGGAGATGTCGCAAACGGGGGTTTATCGGGAGTCGCTGTTTGAGGCGTTCCGTTCGGTGGCCACTAAAAAACAGGTGAGAGAATCGATTGCCCTGGCTAAGCAGTTTGGCCTGCGCTCTGATCCGACTTTGCGTGATTTAGATTTGGGTACTTATTATCAGATAGCGCCAGACAAGGTTGAGTCTTTTCAATTGGCCATCAAAGATTCGCTTGTGCTTCAGCCGGGAGACGATGTGGCTAAGCAAATTCAGCTAGCGATGCGGACGGTTAGGCTAATGCTGCTGGTGTCGAAAAGTGGTGCGATCGCCCTTATCCTAATCGGTGGCAGCTACCTATTAGCGGGCAAAGCCGAAGCCGCCGCCGCCTGGTGGACAAGCGCCCTATGTGCAGGCGGCATTTGGCTGTGGCAAAAGACCGTCGCCAAGCCGCTGCTCTAGTTAGCTAATTAGAATGGGCCTTTATGCCCCAAAAGCTCACCCAAATCATTGCGTGCCATTTAGGTAGCTCTGATCTTTCGGCAATGCGTCCGGCCTGCTTGTCTACTTTGGAGATAGCGTCGGCGCTGCAACAGTCTTCTAAAATAACGGTGGTGACGGAATATAGAGACTGGCCGTAAGGAATCACGTCGCCCACCCTTGGCAGCATGGGGCTACGCAAATACCAGGCAAGCTGGCCAGCAGGCCCGCGTTGCAATGGGTCATCTCCGTTTTGTTCTGGGAAATAGAGTACCTTGCATAGGTACGGAAAACGTCGGTCTGTGGCAATCAGTCGGGTAGTATTTCGCATATCTCATTATGTCGGTAGCAATAAGGCTACGTAAATACTCTCGGAGCTGCTACATAAAACCTATAAAATTTTGCCTACTAGCTTCACGAATTCGTAACTATGAAGGCGATCGCTTGTTCTGCTCTGGTCTCGATCTGAAATGTTTTTATCTCTAGGGCCAGCAGTCGGGCCAGCAGTCAGGCAGACCATAAGGCAGGCGGCGGATTCCTCTAGTTTTTCCGCTAGTTTTCTGAGCGAGTCTGTTATTCGCAGCAATCTGATCGCTTCGGCGGTTGGGCTGGCGGCGATTACGCTGCTGCGCTTCATAGTTACTCGAATTATCAATCAGCAAATTGATAATCTGCGGCTGCGCTATTCGGCTCGCAAATGGCTGGGATATATTTGCTACGGGCTGTATGGCGTTGGCCTGTTGCTTTTATGGCTGCCCGCATTTGATGGCCTGTCAACTTTTTTGGGTTTAGCGACAGCAGGTTTGGCCGTAGTTTTACGCGATCCGCTGGTGAACTTGGTGGGCTGGCTGTTCATTTTGTGGCGGCAGCCGTTTCAGATGGGCGATCGCATTCAAATCAACCGTCATTCGGGCGATGTGATTGACATCGGGATTTTTCAGTTCACCCTGATGGAAATTGGCGAATGGGTAGAGAGCGACCAGAGTACGGGGCGAATTATTCACCTGCCTAATGGCATGGTCTTTAAAGAGGCGATCGCCAACTACTCCCAAGGCTTTAAGTACATCTGGCATGAAATTCCGGTGCTGGTCACCTTTGAGAGCGACTGGGAAACCGCAAAAAAGATTTTATTTACGCAGGTCAACAACCACGCTGAGCATCTTAGCGGCTCGGCTGAAGAACACCTGCGCAGAGCTGGGCAAAAGTACATGATTTCTTACTCTAAGCTCACGCCCACGGTGTATACCACGGTGAAAGAAAGCGGCATTTTGCTCACGATGCGCTACCTCTGCGAGCCCCGTCGTCGTCGCGGGTCGGAGCAAGTGCTGTGGGAGAGCATTTTGCGTGAGTTTGCCAAAAATCCTGAGATTTCTTTGGCCTATCCTACCCAGCGCTTTTTCACCACAGCCGTTGATATAGACGCCCCGGCTGCGCCTAAAACGAGGTATTAATCCCCGTCATGAAATAATGTATACAGGTGTGTTTATTTACACATGCCTTTCCTGAACATGCGTGGAGTGAGCTAGAAGACTATGATAACCAAGCCGTTAAGTGGGCTATTGCCCCGTTTTTTATTAACCGCCGCTGTTGTCTCAAACGTTGCCTGTACCAATCGATTAAGAGACTATACGCAGATTACGATGCAGGCTAGCGCCTTGGATCAGGGCAGTGAAGTAAGCCCAGAAAACCTAGCAGCCACTCAGGAAATTTTAGAAAATCGGCTCACGGGGCTTGGCGTAGACTTCCCAGAGGTGGAGATTAACGCACCCGATCAAATCGTGGTGAGGCTACCGCAGGCCGTCAATGTTAAAGCTGCTGAAGCGCTTTTGACCAATACAGGACAGCTTTACCTACGCAATCAAAAGCCCGATACCGAACAAAACTTAGCTAAAAACATTGAGGAGCTGCAGCGGCTGCTTGTAGAGCAAGACACGCTGAACCAAACGGGCAAGCAGGCTGAGGCTGAGGCGCTGCAAGCAAAAATAAACGAGATTAGGAGCACAATTTCCGCTCTGTTTGAGCCCAGCCAGCTCACGGGCAAGCTGCTCTACGATGCCAAGGCTCAGCCCAGCGATCGCGATCGCAACCTTTGGGAAGTTACCATTCGCTTCGATGCTGAAGGGGCTGACAAGTTCGCCGAGCAAACTAAGCTGATGGCAGGGACAGGCCGCGCAGTGGGTCTCTTTTTAGACAGCGTGCTGCTCAGTACGCCCGTGGTAGACGTTGACTATGCAGACACGGGTATTACCGAAGGTGCCGCTGTTATCTCTGGCGACTTTACCAAAGCAGCAGCGGAAGCGTTAGAAGTGCAGCTAAAAAGCGGCGCACTGCCCGTAGTGCTGACCACACTGGGAATTGTGACCGTAAAAGATAAAGAGATCACAGAGGAGACTGCCCCAGAGTAGGCTATTGATGGCTTAGGCTATTGATGGCTTAAGTAGAAATGGTAGAAACCGACCCGCCGTCTACGCGCCAGTTAGAACCCACTACATAGCTAGCCTGCTCGGAGCATAAGAAAGCAATCACAGCGGCGACTTCCTCCACTCGCCCGCGCCGCCCTACTTCAATACCGGGGCGATTTTCAGCTAAAAAGCTTTTGACGGCTTCATCCATGCTGACGTTTCTTTCTTGGGCGCGCGATCGCATCATCGCATTCGTCATCGCCGTCTCTACAAAAGCAGGCGACACCATATTCGTCAGCACGCCATCTTTGGCATATGCCTTAGAAAGGTTCTTTGTCAAATTTAGCGTACCGGCCTTGCAAGCGCAGTAGGGCATATCTTCAATGTAGGGCTGTACCGCATCTTCAGAGCCCAGCAGCACAATTCGGCCCCAGCCTGCGGTGCGCATCGCCGGGATAAACGTACGGCAAACGCGCACGGTGCCCATCAGGTTAACGTTGATGGTATGCATCCAGCCTTCGTCGTCAATGTCTAAAAAGTCGCCCACCGCGCCCGTGATGCCAGCGGAGTGCACCAAAATTTCTGGCGGGCCAAAATGCTCGGTAATTTTGTCTCTAGCGGCTTCTACCTGCTCTAAATTTGTAATATCTGCTTTGGCCGGGAAGGGATCGCCAAACGCTTTTAAATCGTCAATTTCATCAAAAGAGCGGTTGAGAATCGCAACTTTCGCTCCTTCTTTGAGCAAAATTTCGGCGGTTGCTTTGCCAATGCCAGAGTCGCCGCCAGTGACAACAGCCACCTTGCCAGATAAACCTAAATCCATGAAAAGTGAGTCCTCGTATTTGAGTAAGGGCCAAGTAATACTTGAGTGCGTGCAAGATTTAATACGCGCTGTATGTTTAGTCTATAATCAATCAGGCTGACAAGCCTTGAATAAAAAAGCCTATGCCTAAGTGGAAGCTTTCTACAGAATTTACGTTTGATGCGGCCCACTTTATTCGCGATTACGATGGGCCTTGCGGTCGTATGCATGGCCACACCTATCGGGTAAAAGTAGAGGCGACTTCCCATCAGCTTCAGGCGTCAGAATATTGCCCGCACCCGGCTATGGTGGCTGACTTTCGGACGCTGCGCTGGGCTAAAAAAGACTCGCTCAAAGGTGGATTAGATCACTGCGTACTCAATGAGGTGATGCCGGATGAGTATGAAACAACCGCTGAGATGATCGCCCAGTACATCCATGAGAAAACCTGCCAAATGCTGCCGGAGCATGTAAAACTAAAGGTCTCAGTGTCAGAGACGCCCGACTCTTGGGCGGAATATGAGTCTGATTGAGCCGTCAGATTAAATCATGGAAATGCCTTTCCTATGAAGCAACAGACGATAGCGGCTTTTTTAGCAGCTGTAGCCCTCCCTTTTTCAATGTCGTCTGCGGCGCAAGCGGCCTGGGATGAATCGACTTTAGAAGGCATTGCTCAGGGCCTAGATGTGTTCTGGACAGCGTTTACGCTATCTTATGCGGATATAGCGTATCAGCCGCCCGATGTTTATACTTACGAGGGCGCAGGATCTACTGCCTGTGGGCCTATATCGGTTGCTCAATATTGTCAAGCAAACAACGCGGTGCATTTGGACTTAGTGGCTTTGGGTGGCTTTGCTAATGACATTGGCGATTCTGCGGCCTACGTGGTACTAGCACATGAGTACGCCCACTCAGTGCAGTATCAGCTGGGCATATTCTCTTCTGGCGCGTCAAATGCTGCCCTAGAGCTACAGGCAGATTGTTTGGCTGGCGTCTTTTTTAGTGCCGCTAATACCGTTGGAATGCTTGAGGCTGGTGATGTTGAAGAAGGCTTTATAGCCGCTTATATTTCCGGTGATTTTGACTTTGAAGCGCCCAATCATCACGGCGATCCGACTCAAAGATCTTCCGCATTTTTGGGCGGGTTTTACGATCCCAACTCTTGTTTTCAACAGATGCAGCCGCCTTCAGCTTCATCGTCGGGTGCTCACGGTAGTCACCATGAACTCAGATAATTCTCGCCTGAGCCAGATTGCCTGAACCAGATTGCCTTAGGAATGAGAGTTAAATAACTCAGCCAATTTCGTACTTATCGTCGCCCTCATCCCCAACCCTTCTCCCGAGGGAGAAGGGAGCTAGATCCTGTACCCTCTCCCCTCGGGAGGGCTAGGGTGAGGGCGATGGTAAGCAGGCTAGTGGTCAGATTATTTAATTCGCGATCCTTAACTAGATTAATTGTGCGATCGCCAGCTTCCTGATTAGGATAGAGCAGGCGTATTCATTCGGTCATTCATGCCGCTCTCTGTTCCTATAGAATCTAAAATCTTTGCTCAGACTCAAGCGCTGCCTATAGTTGAAACGTTTCATTCTATTCAGGGCGAAGGGTTTTGGACGGGCGCTAGCGCCTTTTTTATGCGGCTGGCGGGCTGCGATGTGGGCTGCTCCTGGTGCGATACGAAGCATTCATGGCCGATGGGCCACCACCCTCCGCAGCGCGTGAGTGCTTTGGTTGAAGCGGCGATCGCCGCTCGTCCTTTTATGGTTGTGATTACTGGTGGAGAGCCGCTTATGCACGATCTTGCGCAGATTACAGCCGCGCTGCGTGAGGCTGGGCTACGAGTGCATTTAGAAACGTCAGGGGCTCACCCGCTCAGCGGCCAGTTCGATTGGATCGCGCTTTCGCCCAAGCGGTTTAAGCCGCCCTTGGAGAGTATTTACAGCCAAGCTGATGAGCTAAAGGTGGTGGTGGGCGATCGCGACGACCTACTGTGGGCAGAAGCTACCGCTCAAAAAGTTTCACCCGAAGCGGTTAAGCTGCTACAGCCCCAGTGGAAAAATGAACGTGGAGAACGTCTTGTCTTTGACTACGTGCGACAGCATCCTGAGTGGCGAGTCAGCTTGCAAACCCATAAGTTTTTAGGGATCAGATAGCCCAGCCATGACGCAAACAGTAGATAACAACAGGCTTAATGGCTCACAGCCCAAAGCGGTGGTGCTGCTCTCGGGCGGGCTAGACTCTGCCACCTGTGCGGCTCAGGCACTAGCCGATGGCTATCAGGTGATTGCGCTCTCTTTTGACTATGGGCAGCGCCATGATCGCGAGCTATTAGCCGCCCGAGCAGTCGCTCAAAGCCTGGGCATTGCCGACCATCGCTTGATCAAGGTCAACCTGGCTCAGTGGGGCGGCTCTTCGCTCACCGATGCTAATATGGCGCTGCCGACGGATGGCGTTCAGCCTGATGAAATTCCTTCGACCTACGTACCGGGGCGAAATACGGTTTTTATTGCGATCGCCCTCTCCCTAGCCGAAGCCCAATCAGCCACCGCCATTTACTTAGGCATCAACGCCGTAGACTATTCCGGCTATCCCGACTGTCGGCCCGAATATCTGGCCGCCTTTCAAAACCTAGCTGCTCTCTCTTCCAAAGCAGGGCTAGAAGGTCATGCGCCCCAACTGATCGCGCCTTTGGTGATGGACTCTAAAACCGACATTGTGCGCAGGGCGCTGCGCTTAGGCGTGCCGATCGCACAAACTTGGTCGTGCTATGCAGGCGGCTCAGTCCCCTGCGGAGAGTGCGACTCATGCCGAATTCGCGACGCGGCGCTGATTCAAGCCGATTACGCTGATTTGGCCACGCCTATGGGAAGAAAAGCTGTGACTTCTATGTAGCTTTGAACTGTACAGCTTTGGATCGTGTAGCTTTGAAGAAGCCGATGGCCGGATTCGAACCGGCGACCTAATCATTACGAATGATTTGCTCTACCCCTGAGCCACATCGGCGCTTTAGACAAAAATTATAACAGGCTGTGATTAAGTTGCCGAGTCGTAACCTAATCACAATTAAAATAGAAATTCGCACAGCTCTCTAAGGCGGTTATGACCAAGGGCAAAACATCTGGCAAGACATCTGATAAAGCATCTGGCAACAAAAATAAAAACATGCCTAAACGCAAGCCGCCCGATGGCATGAGCCAAGAGCGTTTTGATCGGCTAGTCGCAGAGTCTAAAGCGCCTTATAAAGGGCTGCGCAAGTTTATCTATGCTTCGTTTGGCGCTTCTGGGGCGATTGGTGGCTTTGTCTTTTTCACTAAAATTTTGGCTGGACGTGATTTGGCTCAGTCGGTGCCTAACTTGGCGCTGCAAGTGGGTGTTGTCGCGCTGATGGTTTTTTTGTTTCGCTGGGAAGATCGCGACCAGAAAGATAAATAGTCAAAAGATTGAAGCAAAAGATTAAAGCAAAAGATTGAGAGAAGACATCATTCAGGCAAAAAACGCTCGCAGTCCGGTCGTGCTGGTTCACGGCATTTGGAACACCGCTGGGATTTTTGCACCCTTACAGACTTATTTGGAGCTGGCAGGCTGGACGGTGTATGCCCCTAGCCTGACGCCTAACAACGGGGATGCGCCCTTAGAAGCTCTTGCCGAGCAGGTCGCTAGCTTTGTAGAAGACGCGCTGGGCTCGCAGCAGCCGTTTAATCTGGTTGGCTTTAGCATGGGCGGGTTAATTAGTCGCTACTACGTTCAGCGATTGGGCGGCTTAGCTCGGGTGCAGCAATTTGTCACGGTTTCTGCGCCGCACCAAGGCACGCTGCTGGGCCTATTTAGCCATCGCTATGGCATTCGACAAATGCGCCCCGGCAGTCTTTTTTTAAGTGAACTCAATGGCGATATTCATCAGCTTAAGAACGTTCAATTTTTTTCGCTGTGGACGCCGTTTGATTTGCTGATTTTGCCGCCCTGGAGTTCTGATTTGTCTGATATAGCCATTGGGCGATCGCACAAGCTCAAGGTCTCTAGCCATAACCGCATGATTTTCGATCCTTTAGGCATTGAAGCGATCGCCCATCACCTATCCGCTAGCTCCGTAGCATAGATCCATCATCCTTTTCCCACGGGCTCTCTTATTTTTAGCTAGCTAGCATCGCCCACTTTAGAATACTGCCGCTCTCCAAACACCGCGCTCGCATGAGCATAGTGCTTAAACTCCAACAGGTTATGAAACGGATCTTGTAGGAAGAAAGTGCGGTGTTCTATGCGATCGCCCTCAAACCGATGCTTAGGCCGCTGATAAAACGTCAGGTTTTTGTCTTGCGATCGCGCTAAAATCGCCTCCCACTCAGCCAAAGTCTCAAAAGTTAGGCCAAAGTGACTGGGATAGATACCCTTTTGCTTAGACACTGGCGCTTGTACAACATGGGCGACTAGCTGATGCCCCATTAAATTCAAAATCAGTGAATGCTTATTTTCTCGCCCTGCTTCGCAGCCTAGTCCCTCTATATAAAAGCGCTTGGTATCAACCAGACTACTGACCGGAAAAGAAAGATGAAAAATAATGCCCATAGATCTAAAATATCTAAACTCAAGTTCTAGATTCACTATCTATACTATGCAGAAGGTGCTTTGTAGTAAGCGCTACAGTCATAAGGGTAGATAGACAGGTAAATCTAAATACGGGTAGATCTTCTTTAGTTAATCTAGTAGCATTTGCTTAAAACAACCGCTTAAAAGAGTGCGCTACCCATCGAGATAAATATATTTTAGTGTATATTTTTATCTAAGCGCCGTTCCTGCCCTGTCTCACTGTTATCCATACTCTAGAAAAACGCTAGAGACGATTTTATGTCAATTTACGTTGGAAACCTGTCTTTTGATGCGACCCAAGATGACATCAATCAGGTCTTTGCAGAGTACGGTTCGGTTAAATCGGTTAAGCTACCAACCGACCGTGAAACCGGGCGAGTCAGGGGCTTTGCCTTTGTTGAAATGGGCGGTGAAAGCGAAGAGCAAGCTGCAATCGATGCCCTAGATGGCGCAGAGTGGATGGGCCGCACGCTCAAAGTAAACAAGGCCAGACCTCGCACCTAACCTCACATTCAAATCACATTCAAAAACAAATTCTATCGGCCTACGGGCTTTCACTGGTAAAGACTTGTCTGGTGAGAGCCCGTCTGTCGTTATTTACCGTTATTTCGTCGTTATTCCGCCTTTATTTGGAGGCTGTTTCGGTCATTCTACAAAGGGAATGGGCACTTTCTTTTAGCGAGCCACGTCTTAAAAATTGAAGACTAGGCGCACAGTTTTCGCCTGTTCTCTTTTCGGAAATAATTCTTCCTCATAAATTTGAAGCTTAACTTTTTGACGCTCACGCCGAAACAGCAAAAGCAGCTCAGGCGGCCACGTCCTTTTTTGTTTTTGCTGCTCATGGCTTTGTTCGGTTTGCCTTGGGTGCTTTTGTTTCGTAATGGCGTGCGATCGCGCCATCAGCAGGCAGAGATGACCGTTCTTTCAGAGGCTTTTTTTGCCCAGTTTGAAACCTATCCCAGAAACGACTCTGCCAAACAGTTTGACCAGCTCGGCGCAAGCTTGGGGTTTATTCCTAACGATTCCCGTGACCTAACCTACCAGATAGATGCAGAAGCTGATCGGGCCTATCGCGCTATCGAAGCGCCTCTCGGCCAGTTTTTAGAGGCCCAAATAGCCCTCAGCGCTGACTCGTTAGCGCCTCTCCCCCCCAGTTTGGCCAGCTACCTCAGCACCGTTCGACCCCAGCTCAATCGGCTTCAGGCTCATCTGCTCAACGGCGATCGGCCACAGTGGGAAGTTGACATTGAACGCATGTCCGATCAGGTCTATCCGTTTCCAGGACTCTCCAACACCCTCAACGTGCAAAAACTTCTGTTGCTCTCTGCTGTAGACTATCATCAGCACCATCAGCACAGCAAAATGGTCGCCGCCTTAGAAGCTTCGTGGCAGCTCAATCAGGCGGTTTCTCTTCGCCCCGATTTAACCTCTCAAGTATCGGCATCTGTCGTTTCGGCCTATCAAGCAGGTCTGCTGCGCCGTTTAGACGATGTGCCTCTTCAGTGGCAGGCTCGTTTGGCTCAGCAGGCCGAGCAACAGTCGGTTATGCGCGGGCTTGAGTTCGACGTTTGGCTTCAGTATCAAACGTTGCAGAAGTCACTAGCGCAGGTAATCATTCGCTCCAGCCGATTTGAGGCGTCAGCGAGCGGTGAGCCTATCAAAAATTTGGCATACTGGTTTTCGCCAGTCTATTACTTTAACCTCACTAATATAGACACCGCGCAAACGGCGCAAAGAGCTTTAGATCGGCTAAATGCCCTAAGCGTGTGCGCTACCTCCCAGGCTGAGGCTGAAGCTATGCTTGCTACCGAAGAAACCGCTCGATGGAACGAGGCGATCGCGCCAGTGCCTTCTGTATTAGCTCGGCGGTGGCGAGTGGCGGGCGATCGCGCGATCGCTTTAGAACTCACTCAAAAAGTATTAGAGGCTAAGCAACAGGCCCCAGCCACAGGCCAGTGGCCTAAAAGCCTAGCTAACACAACCTCTACTATCTGCCCGCAAGAACGCTGGATCTACAAGCTAGCAGACGACAACACAATAACGATTTCACTCAGCACAGCAGTTGTGCCTGCGCCCTTAGTGCCCATAAGCTATCAGTCAAAAGCACCTGAAAACTAGCCGCAAAGCTACAAATGCACCTTAAGAGAGAGTACGTGACTATCTTCTGTCCGTCCCGCTGTAGAGGCTACTTTTAAAGGAATTATTGTAGTTTGTTAGCAAATGCGAACAACAGGAGAACAAGTTAAACAATAGCTTGATTCTTGTTGATATGCGACGTGAAGGCAAATAAACTGCCAGACACTGTTTACCGAGAGGAACCTTATGGAAAATGTAGACAGCCCTGCAAAGCAGGCAGCCCTAGACAACAAAAGTGCCTACGCGGGCAACGTATCTCCTGATCCAGAGCTGGATGTTGACCAACTAGGGGAGCAGGCTGGCTTAAACATCAAACCAGAACATCCCCTATCGGTTGAGGAAGATTTTGAAAAGCGTGACCAAAACCGATATGAGCTTGACGTTGACTCTAAGCAGAAAACCGCTAAGCCCAGTGAATCGGTGCCCAGTGAATCGGTGATGGATGAAATAGAAATTGTCAAAACTGAAACCGGACAGATAGAAGGCATTCACACTCAGCCAGTTGAATCGGGCACCTATGACAGCTAAGCAAAAGCTTGCTCAGGGTTGATTAAAAGGCTAGCAGTAACAAGATAGTTAAGTTAATAAGGATAAAAAAATGGCGGATGAGACAGTCGGACAGAATTTTGAAGAAGGTAAAGAAGAAGCGGGAAATTTGTTGGATAAAGCAGAACAAGGAGAGCGCAAGGTTCTTGATGCGGTTGACGATGCGCAAAAGGCCACATTTGGCCAGGTGACGCCCGCACCGACTGATTTTGATTCGGTCTCTTCACCGTCTGATCTAAAGGCCCGATTGGAGTGGGGAGAGCCTGCGCTTTCTATTTTGGATGTGCGCGATCGCGCGGAATTCAATAAAGAACGCATCACAGGCGCAATGCCCATGCCCATGGACGATCTAATGGAAAGGGCAAAAACATCCTTTGAGCCCAGCCGAGATCTCTTCATTTACAGCGACTCAGACGAGCAGGCCGCAGAAGCCGCAACGCAGCTCCACTCAGCGGGCTTCAAAAAAGTCAGCGTAATTAGAGGTGGGCTACCTGCTTGGAAGGCGATTGACGGCCCCATTGAAGGACAAGTATCCCTCTAAACGGGCTAGCTTATTAGGATAGACAAGGGCGTTGGCTGTTTCAGCTAGCGCCTTTGCTTTTGCGGGCGATCTTTCGTTTAGTGGGCATTGAATGGGCATTGAACGGGCTATTTTCAAAGGAAAGGTTACGCTAGGGCGATCGCACCTCTCCCTTGCACCTCACCCCTGAAAGGATCGGTTATTGCGACTTTCGCCACCGCGCCACCGAGCTATACAGTGTGATGTAAATTAGCACTCGGCAGTCGAGAGTGCTAAAGTCAAAAGCAAATCACTGATCACAAAAATGATCGTAAGAACACCCGTAGAAAACTCGTAACACAGGCATATGGCGAAACTAATACTATTCGATGAAAAGTCGCGTCAGGCACTTGAGCGCGGCGTCAATGCCCTGGCAGATGCAGTCAAAATCACCATGGGGCCAAAAGGCCGCAACGTCGTCCTAGAAAAGAAATTTGGCGCGCCTCAAATTGTCAACGACGGCATCACCATTGCAAAAGAAATTGAGCTAGAAGACCCTTACGAAAACACAGGCGCTCGCCTGGTTCAAGAAGTGGCTTCTAAAACCAAAGACCTCGCTGGCGACGGCACCACCACGGCAACCGTACTAGCTCAGGCGCTGATTCGAGAGGGGCTCAAGAACGTAGCAGCCGGCGCCAACCCCGTTAGCTTGCGTCGCGGCATCGAAAAAGCCACGGCTCAGCTCGTGAAAGACATTGCCGCTGCTGCTAAGCCAGTCGAAGGCAGCAATGACATTGCTCAAGTTGCCGCTGTGTCTTCTGGCAACGATGATATGGTGGGCGGCATGGTCGCTCAGGCGATGGAAAAAGTCACCAAAGATGGCGTTATCACCATCGAAGAATCTAAATCTTTAGAAACCGAGCTAGACGTGGTTGAAGGGATGCAGATTGATCGGGGCTATATGTCGCCCTACTTTGTCACCGACCAAGAGCGGATGATTGTAGAGCTAGAAAACGCTCGCATCCTCATCGTGGATAAAAAAGTCAGCTCTGTTCAAGACTTAGTGCCCGTGCTAGAGCAGGTGACTCGCTCAGGTCAGCCTTTGCTAATTATTGCGGAAGATGTTGAAGGTGAAGCCCTAGCAACGCTGGTTGTCAACAAAGCGCGGGGCGTTCTTAACGTTGCTTCGATTAAGTCTCCTGGCTTTGGCGAGCGTCGCAAAGCGCTATTGGCTGATATTGCCGTTCTTACAGGCGGTCAGGTAATTTCTGAGGAAGTTGGCCTCAGCCTAGAGAGCGCTACGCTTGATATGCTCGGCGTTGCCACAAAAGTAACCATCACCAAAGACAATACCACCATCGTCTCTGAAAGCGGTAACAAGCCAGATATTGACAAGCGGGTTGCTCAAATTCGTAAAGAGCTGGAGCTAACCGATAGCGACTACGATAAAGAGAAGCTCTCTGAGCGTTTGGCTAAGCTAGCGGGCGGCGTTGCGGTGATTAAAGTCGGTGCGGCCACCGAAACCGAGCTTAAAGATCGCAAGCTGCGGATTGAAGATGCGCTAAACGCCACTAAAGCCGCTGTAGAAGAAGGCATCGTGCCCGGTGGTGGCGCAACCTTGCTGCACCTGGCACAAAAGCTAGATGCGCTCAAGGATTCTCTCTCCGATGAAGAGAAAACGGGCGTTGATATCGTTCAGCGAGCGCTAGAGGCACCGCTTCGTCAAATTGCTGACAATGCGGGTGCAGAAGGGGCCGTTGTGGTCGAAAAAGTAAAGGTGATGGACTTTAACTTTGGCTATAACGCGCTGACTGGCGAGTACGAAGACCTGATGTCAACGGGTATTGTTGACCCGGCTAAGGTCGTGCGCTCTGCGCTGCAAGATGCGGCTTCTGTGGCTGGTATGGTGCTGACGACTGAAGTGCTGGTGGTTGAAAAGCCTGAGCCTGAAGCAGCTATGCCCGGTGGTGACATGGGTGGCATGGGCGGTATGGGTGGCATGGGCGGTATGGGCGGCATGGGCGGCATGGGCATGATGTAGCCTGCTGAGACCTGAGCCCCTGTCATGCTTGTTGAGCTTGATCGGCTAGTTCTGCTTAGATAGTTTCTGCTTAGATAGTTAAAGAGGGGAGTGTGGTTTCTATGGCCGCACTCCCTTTTTAAAGGACAGTTTTTAGGAACCCTACTGTCAAAAAGCAATAGCAGGTGGGCTTTGCATTAGTATTTAAAAACGATTTCAATTCATTGACCAATAGGCACAGATGCAGTCGCCGGAGGAAGTGCTGGCTTTACGCCCTTCATCAAGCTTGCAGGCTCAGATTGATCGGCTTGCGGAACAGCATAAGGCTGGAGTGTTGAGCGCACAGGATGCTTTGCTTTGGAAGCAGTATGAATATTTGGAACACGTTGTCCGAATGGCGAAGGCCAAAGCCTATCTGAAGCTTCAGGGACAGGCTAACACCTCAACCCTATGATCTAACGTCAGAACGCTTGAGACAAAGAGGATAAGTCGATTCGGCTGCGACCTTGGTGCTTTTGGCTGTAAGGCTGGTCGATTCAGTTGCAGCTTTTAAGCTTCTGCTGTAAGGTTGGTCGATTCAGTTGCAGCTTGTAAGCTTCTGCTGTAGGGTTGGTCGATTCGGCTGCGACCCTGATGCTTTTGGCTGCAACGTTGCTAGATTGCCCTGTAGCTTTCCAGCTTTGGGCGGCAAGGCTGATTGATTGTGGTGAAGCTGATTCTCTTTCGGGAGCAGGCGCTTGCTGTAAGGTGCTATCGGCAAGGATGTGGCTAGGGTAAGTGCGGAAGGGCGCGATCGCCCAAAGCCAAAACGCGGCAAAGTTCACTGATTGTACTGAGATAGAAATGTGCCAAATCGGACATTCTAAGCATGTTCTAATTGGTAGAACGGCTAACGCCCGCTGAAAATGCTTAAAACAGCGGTGCAACTATCTATAAGGCAAAAAAATGGCTCGTAAAAAGCGAAATCCTCAGATTATTGAAAAGGCGCAAAATCGACTCTCAGGGATGCAGGCGATTGATGCCAAACTAGAGCTTGGCCCCACGCTGGGCGTCGTACAGTACAGCAAGCATATCAACGACTTGCGCACGAAAGTGAATACCTACAACACAATGCTTTCTAGCATAGATGAGCTACAAAGCCAAATCGATGCGGCTGAGCGCTTTTTGGCAGCTTATTCTGAGCAGATGCTAGCAGGAATTGTCGCTAAGTTTGGCAAAGATAGCTTTGAGTATGAAAAGGCGGGCGGCGTGAGAAAAAGCGAGCGCAAGCGTCCTACCCGGCGAGTCAAGACAACTGTTTAACGCTAGCTTTAACGAACCGATAGGAGCGTTACTCACCAGAGCGCTCCTAAGAGTTGTTCAAAGATGGCTGTTCAAAGCAGTCCTTTCACCCTGTTTTAATCACAGAGGCCGTTGCTAAAACCTTCGCCCCTTTTTGCATTCGCTCAATGTCATTGGCTGACCACGACCTGGTACTTTGACAGTGATGGGCCGCTAACAACCCCCACAGTTTCTTTTGGGCTGAGCCCTGGTCGGGCAAAATAGGCACTACTAGGTTGGCCTGAACTTGCAAATAGCGTAAAAAATCGCGGTGGCAGTCGGCAATGGAGGCGGTTTCAATGTTGGCGATCGCCCGCACCCGACCGTCTAAATACAGCGCTGCATATTCGTCGTTAAAGCACTGATCGGGCCCGGTGCTGCCCAAAATAGAGAACTGGCGGCTGCTCAAAGACTCAAACGTAACTCGCCCTTCCCATTCAGCATAAAAGTAGTAAAGCACTACTCTATCTACCTGAAGAAAATCTCGAATCTCGTCAGTTGTTTTTTGGACTACCTCATCATGCTGCATCGTTTGATGGAGCCGCCGCACAATGTTTTGAATGCCGATGACTTCTGATCCGGCTTTTCTCAGATGAATATCAGGATTGAAGCGAGTAGTCATGAAAAACTATGAAAAGGAATAGAGGCAAATACCTAGCATTCTAACTTGCATAATGAACTTGCATAATAGTAGTGCTGCGCTCTTTTAACGGCTATGGTTTTGACGACTGTTTCGCTAGTAGTTGGCTGCCTTACGCTTAGCTTGAGCGGCGCTTTGCTCTATGCCGCTGGGCTTAGCAGTGCAGGCGGCGGCGAAACGGCAATTCAATTTGTAGCTGTTGCCTCGGTCTGTAGTTTGGGCTTTGCTGCCCTAAGCGGCTGGCTCACTGCTCTGGTTGCTCAGCGGGCTCCTATGATTCATGCGATCGCACTAGCTCTAATTCTGGCGCTGACGCTAGCGATCGCAGGCGGGCCAGGTGAGCTTGAAGGAGCGCGATCGCTGCTGCTGCTGGATGGGGCGATCGCAACGACAGGCATCATCACTGGCGGCTGGCTGAGGCTGCGACAGATAAAAGCACGCAGCAGTTCCATCCGTAGCTAAGAGCCATTGAGTCTAATCCTGCTGATAGCAATAATCGGTTCTATCTTTTGTGGCAAAACATACTACAGCGAAGGCGCAATAATTTGCTCTGCCCCCGGCAGCGTCATCACCTTGGACAAAGGCGCAGCATCTGGCACATTCGGCAGCGTGGTTTGAATCAGGGCAGCTACCTGCGTGGTCTTAACGCTATAGGTTTGAATCGCCAGCTTAGGATACAGACCAATGCTAATAATCGGCACCAGCAGGCAAACGGCCACAAACGCCTCACGCGGCAAAATCTCCCAAGACTCGTCTTTGGGCAAACTCACTTCGCCCTGCTCACCATAAAAAATCCGCCGCAGCATCGAGAGCAAATAAATCGGCGAAAGCACCACGCCAACTGCGCCCAGCAGCACAATGGCGGCTTTAAAGAAAGTATTGTACGCATCGCTAGTTGCCATACCCAAAAATACCGTAATCTCAGCGATAAAGCCGCTCATACCGGGCAAGGCCAGCGACGCCATCGCCCCAGCGGTAAATAGGGCAAACGCAATCGGCATCGCTTTGGCCAGCCCGCCCATTTTTTCCATCGAAAGCGTATGGGTGCGATCATAGGCCACGCCCGCCAAGAAAAACAGCACTGCCGCCACCAAGCCATGAGAGATCATTTGCAGCATCGCGCCGCTCATGCCCAGCGAATTGAACGCGGCCAAGCCCAGCAGCACAAAGCCCATATGCGCGATTGAAGAGTAGGCCAGTCGCCGCTTAAGATTGTCTTGTGCAAAGGCCGTGAGTGAGGCATACACAATATTAATCACGCCTAAAATCGCTAGCACGGGCGCAAAGTAAAGATGCGCATCCGGCAGAATCGAAATATTCATCCGAATCAAGCCATAGCCTGCCATCTTGAGCAGTACGCCCGCTAAAATCATTGAAACTGGCGCGGGAGCTTCGCTATGAGCATCTGGAAGCCAGGTGTGCAGTGGAAAAATAGGCAGCTTTGCGCCAAAGGCAACGATGAGCCCCAGATAGCAAATGAGCTGAAACGGCAGCGAGTATTCTTTGGCAGCTAGCTCGCTGAGGTTAAAGGTAAAGCCACCATCAGGGCTAAAGGCCAGGGCCAGGGCCACTACTAAAATGAAAACCGAGCAGGTTGCGGTGTAAATAATGAACTTAGTGGCGGCATACTGCCTGTTTTGCCCGCCCCAAATGGAAATTAGCAGATACACAGGCACCAGTTCTATCTCCCACATGATGAAAAACAGCATCATGTCCTGTGCCAAAAATACGCCTAGCTGAGCGCTAAATATCAGCAGCATCAAGGAGTAATACAGGCGCGGCTTCAGCTCAATGTTCCAGGAGGCGACCACCGCTAGGGTAGTAACTAGCCCGCTGAGCAGAACCAGCGGAAAGGAGAGGCCATCAACGCCCAGCGACCAGCTCAGGCCAAACTGAGGAATCCAGGAGAACTCTTCAACGAGCTGAAGCCCAGGGGTGCCCAAGTCGTATTGAGTTGCGAAAACGTAAAGAATTAGGCTGAACTCCGTAAGGCTAGCGGCTAGCGCATACCAGCGGATGGTTTTGCCGTTTTCATCGGGCAGCAGCGGAATGGGCATTGCCGCCAAAAGGGGAAAGATGACTAGGAAGGTTAGCCATGGAAAAGATTCACCGATCATTAGAAATTACGCAGTTTCGAGAGCGACAGTGGCGCAGTCATGCCGAAAAATACGCAAGCCTAAACAGGGCGAACCTAACGGACGGGTAATAAGCATTAATACCCATTTTGAGCACGCTCAAGAAGTAGTATACAAAACTTAATTGGCCTTTCGATAGTTTTTTTATAGATTTAGCCAATTGATTCGACAAGTGCGCCTTGCCTATCAACCTGTAAGCAGTGAGCGTGAGCAGAAAACGACTGAGATGCCCAGGCTGTTTCCATGGCTTCGCGGACGGCCTGAGCGACATCGGCTGAGCATAGCGCTAGCAGGGTTGGCCCTGAGCCGCTGATGACTAAGCCCCAAGCCCCGGCTTTAATGGCGGCGCGGTAAACGTCGCTGTAGCCTGCAATCAGCTTTTTGCGGTAGGGCTGATGAATGCGATCGCCCATTCCCCCCCGAATCCAATCGCCGTTCCCGGTCGCAATGCCCCGCAATAGTAAGGCAAGATGCGCCGTGCTAAACACCACATCGGCCCTACTGTAGTGACTGGGCAACACCCGCCGCGCATCGGCAGTAGACACCTCAAACTCAGGAATAATCACGACGGGCACGACCGACTCATGCCAGGGCAGGTCACAAATTTGCAGCCGTCCTTGGGTTATTGTCGCGAGCTGAGCCCCACCGAGTAAGGCGGGAACGACGTTATCCGGGTGACCTTCTATTTCATTAGCTAGAGCTGCTAATGCCGCATTGTTTAGCGGTGAGCCCGCTAGTACGTTAGCGCCGACAATGCCGCCCACAATTGCGGTAGATGAGCTGCCTAAGCCGCGAGAAAGCGGCACGCCTAGCACTGTTTTAATGTGGACGGGCGGCGCGCTTTTGCCAATGCGCTCCCAGCACTTCAGGTAGGCGCGATACACCAAATTATTTGCGCCTAAGTTGACCCGACTCGCCTCTTTGCCCTCTACCGCAATTTGAAACGGTTCGCTGTCAGAAAGGGGCGTAAACGGGGTGAAGTGAAAGCGGTTGTAAAGGCTAAAGGCGGCTCCCAGGCAGTCAAAGCCGGGGCCGATGTTGGCAGTAGTCGCTGGAACGGTGACGATAACAGAGGAGGGCACAGGCGAGAGAGCCCTTTAGGGCCATTTAAACAATTCTTGCCATTGTATAGGCGTCGATGTAGTTCCCTGCTCTGAAAGCATACTTTTTTAGCGTCCCTTCAATGACAAAGCCGAATTTTTTGTAAAGATGTATGGCAGGGGCGTTATCGATAAATACCGTCAGCTCTACTCGCTGAAGATTAAGCCAGTCGTCGGCAATATTGATTGCCTCTTTGAGCAACTGAGAACCAATGCCCTGATTATGGTAGTCATCATGAACGGCCATGCCCACATAGCCAACATGTTGACGGCTGTGCTTCATTTGCGCGAGTGAAACCACCCCAACTATTTGAGCCGATGAATTCTTTTGAGGCATTGAATCTTGAACAGCGACTAGCTGATACATCGTTTCTGGGCGCTGCTCTAGCTGCCGTCGGGTTTCTGCAACCGTTCTATAGGGCATTTTCAGCGTACCTTGCCGCACCTTAGGGCATCGCTGCAAAGCACAAAGGGCTTCGCAGTCGCTCACTTCTATAGATCGAATTGTGAAGTCAACCATGGCAGTTGGCCCTATTGGAATCGATTGTTGCCTCTCTAAAAGTCAGCGCGATCGCTCAACGCCTTTTTCAGTCGATCTAGAACTTCAGGGAGGGCGGTCGCCCCTAGCTCTCCATCCTTGCGTGTCCGAATGTTCAGCGTATTTCCTTCCACCTCTTTGTCACCAATCACCGACATCACCGGAATCTTGGCCTTTTCAGAATTGCGAATCATCTTGCCCAAGCGCTCACCGCTTTTATCCACCTCGACTCTGACGCCGAGCTGACGCATTTGGGTCGCCGCACCATCCGCATACGCCCAATGAGTCGCGGTTACAGGCAGCAGCCGCACCTGCTCAGGCGCAAGCCATAAAGGAAAATCACCCGCATACTGCTCAATCAAAATGCCAATCAACCGCTCTAGCGAACCAAACGGAGCCCGGTGAATCATCACAGGCCGCTGACGAGAGCCGTCTTCGGCCACATACTCCAAATCAAACCGCTCAGGCAGGTTGTAATCTACCTGCACAGTGCCTAGCTGCCACTCCCGCTCTAGCGCATCGCGCACGATAAAGTCCAGCTTAGGCCCGTAAAAAGCCGCCTCGCCAATGCCTTCAAAGTGATCCATGCCCGCCGTTTCAACAGCCTGCCGAATGGCGCTCTGTGCTTTCTCCCAAGCTTCATCTGAACCGATGTACTTACCCTTGTTCTCAGGATCGCGAAAGCTCAGCCGCGCTCGGAAAGACTGATCTAGATTCAGCACCTTAAGCGTGGCCTGAATCAGGTCTACGACTTTAAGAAACTCATCATTGAGCTGCTCGGGCGTGACAAATAAGTGAGCATCGTCCTGAGTAAAGCCGCGCACCCGCGTGAGCCCGCCCAGCTCGCCTGACTGCTCATAGCGATACACCGTGCCAAACTCCGCGTATCGTAGCGGCAGCTCTTTGTAAGATCGGAGCTGGCTTTTATAAATCTCCACGTGAAAAGGGCAGTTCATCGCCTTCAGCACAAACCCTTCCCTTTCGCTTTCGCCCATCATCGGGAAAAGGTCGTCTTTGTACTTTTGCCAGTGCCCAGAAAGCTTAAACAAGTCCACCTTGCCGACGTGCGGGGTGACCACTGGCAAATAGCCCCGAGCCACCTGCTCATTTTTAAGAAAGTCTTCTAGCGTGGAGCGCAAAACGGTGCCTTTAGGCGTCCACATTGGTAGCCCCGGCCCCACCACATCCGAAAATACAAATAGCCCCAGCTCTTTGCCCAGCTTGCGATGATCTCGGCGCTTGGCTTCTTCTATCCGTCGCTTGTACTCCTGTAGCTCTTCAGGCGTTTCCCAAGCCGTGCCGTAAATGCGCTGAAGCTGCGCCCGATTTTCATCGCCTCGCCAATAGGCCCCTGCCACGCTATCTAATGAAAAAGCCTTGGGATTGAGATCCTTTGTGGTTTCAACATGCGGCCCTGCACACAAGTCCCACCAGTCTTCGCCCAAATGATACAGCGTGATGGGCTCCTGCAAGCCTTCTAAAATCTCTAGCTTGTAGGGCTCATTCAGCTTTTCAATGCGCGCTTTGGCCTCTTTGCGGCTCACCTCTTCGCGGATGACGGGTAATCCCTTCTTGATGATTTTTATCATCTCTTTTTTAATCGACTTCAGGTCTTTATCGGTAAAAGGTTCGGGATTATCAAAGTCGTAGTAAAACCCGTAGTCAATTGATGGGCCAATCGTTACCTGCGCCTTAGGGAACAGTCGCTGCACGGCCATCGCCATTACGTGTGAAAAGGTATGACGAATGCGCTCAAGCTTCTCAGATTCGTGGGTGCGCAACAGCTTTAAGCTAGCCTGTTGGCTATCAATTTCGGGCGCTGATACGGCTGAGGCATGGGGGCTAGC
>JBARVS010000193.1:0-1874 GCA_049646385.1 Phormidesmis sp.
GCTTGGAATATTGCACGTTTATGACTAGACTAAAATCTATGCAGAAAGAGTTTACATAGATTTTAGTCTATGAAACCGTTACTCAAAACTCCAATAGATAAGGAAGGTCGTCTTCTGTGCAGCTAACCCGTCAAATTCATTTTCGCAGCATAAAGGTAGACCTAAGACCTGATTGGCGGCGTTAGAGTCGCGCTCTGGAGTGAGGCGACTACCTGCAGCTCTACCGGCCAAGGCTGGGCCTAGACTGCGATACCACGCCACACAGTTTTTTGGATACAAACAATTTTTTATAACAGTCTTTCTCTCAATTTATATGCTGACACTAAAAACTTTTGCGTTTACGACTGTTTTAGCCGGATTTTTAGGCATCGTTTTTAAACAAAACCTGATCATGAAAATCGTAGCAATGGATGTGATGAGCACAGGAATTATTTCCTATTACGTCTTAATCGCATCGCGCACGGGCGTCAACACGCCGATTGCGACGGCAAGCAATGCTTCGGCGCTAACGACTTACGCGGATCCGATACCTCAGGCCGTGATTTTAACGGCAATTGTGATCGGCTTTTCTGTTCAGGCGCTGATGCTAGTCGGGGTGATGAAGCTCTCTAGAGACAATCCTACTTTAGACTATCGTGAGATTGAGGAGCACTACATAAAATGATAGCGGTAACAGCCATATGGATTGCACTGCCTTTATTTTTAGGCTTTATTGCTTATCTTTTACCCTTTTTAGATCGTTACCTTGTACTAGCGACAGCAATCATATCTGCGGCCTACGGGCTGTATCAAATTGCTGCGCCCTCAGTCCAAAGCTTGCAGCTAATCGATAGCTTTGGCGTAACCCTAATTGTAGACTCGCTCAGCGGCTACTTCGTTTTAACAAATGCGCTAGTTACGATGGCGGTCGTGCTGTATTGCTGGCCTCAAGTTGTCTCCTCGCAAGCGGGTTCAAAAAAGAACAAATCAGCGTTTTTCTTTGCTCAGCTTGCCATTTTGCATGGATGTGTTAACGCCGTTTTCATCTGTGCAGACTTCATCAGCTTGTATGTAGCGTTAGAAGTAATTGGCGTCGCGGCATTTTTGCTGATTGTTTATCCGCGTAGCGATCGCACCATTTGGCTAGGGCTACGCTATTTGTTCGTCAGCAATACAGCCATGCTGTTCTATTTGATGGGCACGGTATTGGTGTATCAGGCCAACAGCTCCTTTGCTTTTACAGGCTTAAAGAGTGCGCCAACGGAGGCGATCGCCCTCATCTTTTTAGGCTTGCTGACCAAAGGCGGCGTCTTTGTTTCGGGTCTGTGGCTACCCGCTACCCATGCCGAGGCAGAAGCTCCGGTTTCAGCGCTGCTCTCTGGCGTTGTGAGCAAGACGGGCGTTTTTCCCCTGGTGCGCTGTGCGTTACTGGTAGAAGAAATTGAGCCGATTGTTCAAATATTGGGCATAGGGACGGCGCTGCTAGGCGTAGGGGGAGCCATTTTTGAAAAAGACACCAAGCGAATGCTGGCGTTTAGCTCTATCTCGCAGATGGGATTTATTTTAGCTGCGCCGATTGTAGCCGGGTTTTACGCGCTAACGCATGGACTTGCCAAAGCCACGCTGTTTTTAACTGCTGGCCAGCTACCCGCCCGAAGTTTTTACACGCTGCAACAGCAAACGCCCATTCAAACGTCTCTGTGGTGCGTGGTTGCCGCCGCTAGCCTATCGATTTCAGGACTTCCGCCGCTAGCAGGATTCAATTCCAAGCTGCTGACGCTGAACCAGCTTGAAGGGTGGGCAGGCGTCGCTTTCAACATTGCCGCTGTTGGCACGGTCATTGCTTTTGCCAAATTCATCTTTCTACCCTTTGGCCAACCCGCTGCGAGCGCCAG
>JBARVS010000194.1:0-1671 GCA_049646385.1 Phormidesmis sp.
GATAAAAGTGAAGTGAACCCCTAAATCTGGACAGTAAAATCAGGTAATAGAAAGTCTGGACTTATCCGTATTACCTTTAGACGATTACTGCTCCTTCCTCCACTTTTCTTCAAATTCGCTGGGTGTCAAATAGCTCAAAGAAGAGTGAATCCTTTTCTTCATATACACCTCTTCTAAAAACTCTTCTATCCTCTCATACACTTCATTAAAGTTGCGATACTCCGATAAGTCAACCTCCTCTTCTTTTATCGTTCTCATCAGCCGCTCAGCATAGCCATTCTCATAAGCTTTGCCGACCCCAGCCATACTAATCGCCACATTGTTCTCCTCCAACAATCGGACATAATCATTCGCTGCATATTGCACTCCCTGGTCAGAATGATGAATCTCTGGAACATACTGCTTTAGCTCAGATCTTGCACCATTCTTGATAGGCCATATCAGGCAATGATTTGATGATAATTTCGAAGCCAAAATGAGTAGCAATACCAGCATTACGCCTAATTTGCCTGAGCAGCCCCGACCAGAGTATAGAAGGCAACAGTTTCTCTAGAGTCAGCCTAGCGGTGGCCTTCCAATCTAAGATGGGAGGCCAAGCCCACAGGTCAACCCAATGGGCGAGCAGGTAAGCAATGAGCGAGAGAATAAGCCAACGATACACACCAATTTTGGTATTTTGGCCAAAGCAATGCAGGCCAAACTGATGCTTAGCAATCTTGAAAAAGCCTTCAATGGCCCAGCGTTTGCGGCCTAAACGGACAAGATAAACACCCGAATAAGGATGCGTCGAAGCGACAAAGCGCAGCTCTCGTTTGTTGTCTGCACGTTTGAGCCAAAACCAAGAAACTGTCAGCGGATAGTCGAGTTCCTTTAGGTAAACCTGTAGTCCCCGCTTTGCTTTACCTGGCAGGTCTTTTAGCTTTCGCCCATCTTGTAGGAGACGAGAGTTTTTCATCCCGACGACGGCTCGCCAATTTCGCTGACGGACGGCATTGAGGAATGCTATGGTGCCAAACTCGGTGTCTGCCTGAACAATTACACTTCTGCCTTTGACCAGAGACTTAGGAACGCTGGCCAGCAGCTTACAAGCCAATTGATTCGGACTCGGTTGCCCTTTTCCTCGCCAGACCCGGAAGCTCCACGGTATGCGCCGCTGGCCAATCACGATATAGAGCACGACCAGATGCAGGCCACGCTTACCATTGAGCATTCTCACCCAAGGCTCAGGCGCATCAATATCATCGGTTGGTGTGCTCAAATGCCAAAACTTGCCTGTCTTTCTCAGCGTACTCAAATCTATCAATAACCGCACTGGCACACCCTTACGGACGGGATGTGTCGTGAGCTGCTCAAGGATGGCTGCACGGGTGGTGCGTATCACTTGCCGGGTTGACCAAGAATAGCGATTGAAAAATCGGCTCAGCGAACTCGCTGACTTGACCTGCGTATGTTCCGGTAGCGCATGGCCTTGCGCGTCTAAAAATAAGCCGAGAACGGCTTTAAGACTAGCTTTCTGATAGACACTAGGCATGAGAGAAATTAGGCTGTAAACTAGCCCTTGGGCGTGCTGAAGCATGGTTTTGATGACCGTCTTCTAAACTTTTTCTACGCCCTTTTTTTCAGATTCTGGCTCTCAACGCAACCCCTAATAAGAATGGTGCAAGATCTGAG
>JBARVS010000195.1:0-1940 GCA_049646385.1 Phormidesmis sp.
GATGAGCTGGTGCAGCTACAGTCGCCAATGGAAATGGGGCTAGAACGAGCGCTGGAGTATATCGGGCCAGATGAAATGGTGGAGGTGACGCCGAAGTCTATTCGGCTGCGGAAGGTGGGTAAAAAAAAGCTCGCTAATCGGTAGGGCTAATTAGAAGCGTTGGGTTTTGGCAGACCTTAACCCAACCTACGCGCCGTATGCGTTTTGCAATTCTTTTTGAGCGGGCTTTACCTGCTGCGCGCTTCACGCTATAACCATAGGGCTCTTGCCGCTTTGCACTACCTATGGTGATGAAAAACTTTTTGATTGGTCTGAGTAAATTTGTCCTCGGCATTATTTTGGCCATGCTGGTGGTGTCGCTGGCGGGTCTTTCTATGGCGCGCTACTTCATGACGCGAATGGTAGAGCAACCCGAGCGCCCCACCTATGAAAACGACCTACCAGAAGACCAAAGACCAGCCGACTCGCCAACCTCAACAGAAGGAGCCGACGCCGTCGCGCCCGCGCCCAAAACTGATGCTAAGCCCGACTCGGCAGCGACCGATCCAAACGCCTACAAAGCTTATGCAACCTCTAATTTAAATTTGCGCTCTGGCCCCGGCACTAGCTACGACTCGATTGGCGGCGTTGGCATTGATGAAAGCGTTACCGTGCTAGAAGAAGATAGTAACTGGCTTAAAGTACAGCTTAGCGATGGTCTAGAAGGCTGGGTGAGCAGCAGCTTCGTCACCAAAGAATAGCCGAAGAATAGCCGATAGCCAAAACTGAGAGCACTGTAAAGAAAGCTGTCTCATTTCAACGGTTGGTTACAGAAGGCAGCGGCCTGCCTTTTTTGAATGACATAGAGTGATAGCGTAGACACGCTCAAGCAAGAACTACAGGCAGCGAAAAGCAGCCAGAGGCAGTGTCTATGTACAACAACTCAAGCAGAGACTGGGTAGGCTCGTTGATCATCGCCGGACTAGGAGCGGGTGTGATTACGTCTTTTGCCGTTAGCCAGGGACAAAGCCCACTAGAAGGATTGGGAATTACTGCGATCGCCGCCGTCGCTGCCGTCATCATAGACACCCTCTTGTAGATTCGTAGGCGGGTGCGTAGATAGATACGTAAAAGCTGATAAAAGCCCCGATAACAGTAGTATGGCTTTCGTACTATTAAAAATCGGGTTCCCGCTATGCTTTTCATCACCAACCGCGTTTTAGAGCAAGGGCTTACCCCCTTACCCAAAGAAGGGTCAGCGTTTCGTCTGGCCCGCCCAGTTAACTTCGTATTAGAAAACAATCAGGCAGAACAGTCTTTTTACTGCTGCCACCGCACTGCCCCCCTTAGCTACACCGAAATCGGCAGCGCTAACCTGTTCGACGAACTTAAAGCCCTTAAAGCCGACCAGCTTTTATTTTTTATCCACGGCTTTTCTACGCTGCCCGAGCAAGCCTTTGAGCAGGCCGAACGGCTTCAGCGTTTGTTAGATGTTTTACCCGGAAGTGAGCAGGCGGGCTCAGCCAACCGCCCTAAGATTGCCGTTGTCCCTCTCATTTGGCCCTGTGATAGCGACTTGGGCAAAGTAAAAGACTACTTTGACGACCAAAAAGCTGCCGATGCCAGCGGCACTGCCTACATGCGCCTGTTGCAAAAGTTTTTGGCATGGCGCGAAGAAAATAGCACGTTAGACAACCCTTGCCTCAAGCGGGTTAACATTCTTTCTTTTTCGATGGGCAATCGCGTGTTGCGCAGCGCATTGCAGCTATCAGCTAAATATTATCCTCAAAACAGTTTGGGCCTGCTTTTTAGAAACGTTTTTATGTCGGCTGCCGATGTGGTTAACGAGAGTTTGGAACCGGGGCAAGAAGGCGGCATGATTCCACCGATGAGCCGTAACCTGGTGGTGTACTATGCCTCAGATGATTTGGCTTTGCGGGCTAGCAAGGTTGCTAACGTGG
>JBARVS010000196.1:0-6035 GCA_049646385.1 Phormidesmis sp.
AGCAGCGTTTCACCATCGCCCAGCAAAATCACATCAAAAAAAGCGGCAAAAGGCTCTGGGTTCGCCGTTAGCACTGGCCCACCACCAAACACCAGCGGCTGCTCATCCGTGCGATCGCTCGCCCGCAGCGGAATTTGCTGATCTTCTAGCAGCCCCAGCAGGTTTACATAGTCCAGCTCCCAAGACAGCGAAAACCCTATAATCTCAGGCTGGGCAGGCAGCGCTTCATGCACGTCGGTAAACAGGCGGCTCACGTCCACATCCGAACGCTGAGAGAGCATTGCCCACACCACCTGAAAGCCCAAGCTAGTAATGCCTACACTGTACTCATTAGGAAAAGCAAAAATTAGCGGTATTGCATTTTCAGCAAGATTAGCAGGTGTAAACAACCGTTTCTCAAGTGAGAACACCGAATTAGAAACCAATACAAAACGGGGAGTAAAAGAACATAAACAAAAGACAACCTTAATTCTCTCGCATTTATTCAAAAACGAGGGCAATCAAATCAAAATCCAAACGCATCACAGGGGCAAACCCTCGTGGTGACCTAACGCAACCCTCCATTTAAAAAGAAGAAAAGACAAAAGCACAAAAGCCCCTGTCTTTTCTTAATGGATCTAAGCCTAGATTAGCCTTTCCACTTGCTGGCCATCAGCTCAGCTAAGTCAACCACGCGCTGAGAATAGCCCCACTCATTGTCATACCAGGCGATAATTTTCATTAGGTCGCCATCCATCACCAGCGTCAGCTCGGAGTCAATCGTGGCAGAAACATCAGTTTTACGGAAGTCCACCGACACCAAAGGCTCATCGGTATAGGCCAAAATGCCCTTCATCGTGGTTTGAGACGCCTTTTTAAGCACGTCGTTCACTTCTTCGGTGATGGTTTTCTTGCTCACCTGAGCCACCAAATCAACGATAGAAACGTTAGGCGTGGGCACCCGCAGCGCAATTCCGTTGAGCTTACCAGACATCTCAGGAATCACCAGGGCAACGGCCTTAGCTGCCCCCGTTGTCGTGGGTACGATGTTGACCGCAGCGGCTCTGGCCCTACGCAGGTCACGGTGGCTCGCATCCAAAATTCGCTGGTCGCCCGTATAGCTGTGAGTCGTCGTCATCGTGCCTTTGATGATGTCAAAGTTATCGTTAATAACTTTGACAACAGGCGCTAGGCAGTTAGTCGTACAGCTAGCGTTGCTCACTACGTTTTGCTTGTCGTGCTCATAGTCTTTGTCGTTAACGCCCATGACGTAGGTACCGACGTGGCCCCCTTTACCAGGCGCCGTAATCAACACTTTTTTAGCGCCTGCTTCAATATGGCGAGAGGCCCCTTCTTCGCTGTTGAAAACGCCTGTAGACTCAATCACTAAGTCGATACCCCACTCTTTCCAGGGTAAATTGTTAGGGTTTCGGTCGGAGTAGCACTTGATCACATTGCCGTTGACGGTCATGGTGTCGTCATCGTAAGAGATGTCGGCATCTAGCGTTCCGAGCAAAGAGTCGTATTTCAATAAATGGGTATTGATTCTGGGATCGGAAGTGTTGTTGACGGCAACCAATTCCAGATTGCTGTTTTCGCGCGTCAACCAACAACGTAAAAAGTTCCGGCCGATCCGCCCAAAACCATTGATCGCTACTCTAACCACTGCGCATTAACCTCTTGTCTTTAGAAATAGAAGTTGAAAAATTGGAATCAAAAAAATCCAGACCAAGATTTAGCTCTTGATAAGCAATATTAATCATATCGCATCGCCGCCACCCCTTTGGCTTCCTTCTAACGGCTCTTAACAGTTGTGCTTTGATTGCGCTTTAGGGGTGCTTGAGGGATGTTTTGAGGGTGCTTTGGTTATGGGCAAGCTGGAGATTCCTGCTATGATACGCCTGATTATACTGACGCGATCGCGACTTGAGAGGAAGTTAAACATGCTGAATTCAGTGGATTTCAGCGGGAAGCCGTTTCATTTTATCGGGATTGGCGGAATTGGGATGTCGGCTTTGGCACATGTGTTGGCCAGCCGGGATTTGCCAGTGTCAGGATCAGATTTACGGCTGAGCCACATTACCGATCGCCTCGAAGCCCAGGGCGCTCATATTTTTAATCAGCAGCAGGCGGAAAATTTATCTTTTTTTACCGGGCAAACAGTCGGGGCAGGCGGCTCGGCGCAGCTTCCTCAGGTAGTGTGCTCTACGGCGATCGCTCCAAGCAACCCCGAGTATTCAGAAGCGCTGGCCTTAGGCTGCCAGGTTTTTCATCGCTCGGATATTTTGGCGGCGCTGATGAATGAGCGTAAGGGCATTGCGATCGCTGGCACCCATGGCAAAACTACCACCAGCAGCATTGTTGGCTATCTGCTGCTCAAAGCGGGCGTTGATCCAACGATTATTATCGGCGGTGAGGTGGCCGCTTGGTCAGGCAATGCCTACGTCGGCAAAAGCGACTATGTAGTGGCCGAAGCCGATGAGTCGGACGGGTCGCTGGTGAAGCTCTCTTCCTACATGGGCGTGATCACTAACATTGAATTAGATCATCCTGACCACTACAGCAGCCTCGATCAGGTGGTAGAGATTTTTGATAAGTTCGCCAGCCAGTGCGAAACGGTGATTGGCAGCATTGACTGCCCCACGGTAAAAAGCCGGATTAAGCCGGATATTTCTTACAGCCTAGCGGCTGATTCTGGCGCTACCTATACTGCGGCTAACATTCGTGAGAGCGCCAAAGGCACAGTCGCCGAAATTTGGGAGCGCGGTGAAAAGCTTGGCGATATTCAGGTGCCGCTGCTGGGCTTGCATAACCTCAGCAATGCCTTGGGCGCGATCGCCGTAGCCCGTCAGCTCGGCGTCAGCTTTGCCACGTTAGCTGAGTATATGCCCAGTTTTGCCGGGGCGCGTCGCCGCTTCGAGCATCGCGGGTTCTTCAACGAAATTTTGTTTGTAGATGATTATGCCCACCATCCGAGTGAGGTGAAAGCGACGCTAGCCGCCGCTCAGATGCAGCGTAATGGCATATTGCCCTCGGGCATAAATCGTCAGGTCGTGGCGGTGTTTCAGCCCCATCGCTACAGCCGAGCTGCGAGTATGCTCGATCAGTTTGCCACCGCTTTTGAGGGAGCCGATCGCATTTTAGTGACTGATATATACAGCGCGGGCGAGAAAAATACGGCCAATATTACGGGCGAGCAGGTTGAGCAGGCGATCGCCCAGCATCAGCCCAATACCGAATATCACGCTACTCTAGAAGCCGTGACGCAAGCGCTAAAGATCAGTCTAAAGCCCGGTGATATCGTCGTCTTTTTAACCGCAGGCAACCTCAATCAAATTATTCCTGAGGTAATGAGCGCCTACCAGAACAAGGCCCAGCTAGAAGCCCAACCGCTAGAAACCGCGCTGAGGTAGTTCATGTTTAAAAACTGGGAGACAGCAGCGTGGAAATACAGCGTTTATAGAGGTAGCTTTGAGTACGAAAGTCAAGCGCCATTGGCCAAGCTCACCACCTTTCGGGTGGGCGGTAATGCTGCCTATTTAACGCTGCCAAAAACCTCTGAGCAGCTTAAGCTAGCGTTAGAGTGGGGCAAAGACGAAGGGTTGCCAATTACGCTCTTGGGCGCGGGCTCTAACTTATTGATTAGCGATCGCCCGCTTCCCGGCTTAGTCATCTGCACGCGCGCCCTTCGTCACAGCGAATTCGATCCGGCCACTGGCAAAGTCATCGCGGCGGCGGGCGAGCCCTGGTCTTCGCTAGCGTGGAAGGCGGCTCGCCACGGGCTCAAAGGCTTTGAATGGACGATTGGTATTCCCGGCACGGTGGGCGGCGCGGTAGTGATGAACGCGGGGGCGCACGGCAGCGAAACGGCGGATATTTTGCTAGCGGCTGAGGTGATTAGCCCAGAGGGAACGGCTGCGACACTTAAGCCAGAAGATCTATGCTTTCGCTACCGCACCTCTCGGCTGCAGGGGAGCGATCGCATCGTCCTCAGCGCCACCTTTCAGCTCAGTCCCGGCCACGCACCTGCAACCATTAAGTCAGCCACCGCGAGCGATCTGCGGCAGCGCCGCGCAACCCAGCCCTACCACTTGCCCAACTGCGGCAGCGTTTTTCGCAATCCGCCGGGGGTCAACGCCGAGGGCAAAGCTTACAGTGCTGGGCAGCTGATTCAAGCAGCAGGGCTAAAGGGCTACCAAATCGGTCAGGCCCAAATCTCTACGCTCCACGCTAACTTTATTGTTAACTTAGGCGGCGCAAAAGCGAGCGATGTGCTGGCGCTAATTCGTCATGCTCAGTCTGTCGTCTACGAGCGCAATGGCATTGAGCTAGAAACAGAAGTAAAGATGATTGGCGACTTTGAGGATGCGCTTAAAGAAAAATAGCAGATGAGCTAGAGACTAAGCGATAAAGCAGTTGTTTGACATCGCCATCCGGACAATTTTGGCCAGAAGTGGCAACTGCTGTCGCCAATGCTATAGTTTGACAGTTAATTGACTCTGTAAATACAGCAAATCATGACTAAAGGGCAAGGATTCGGGTTTGGCCTCGGCAAAATGAAGGAGCTTAAAGAAGCTTTTCAAAAGGCTCAGCAGGTGCAGGAGGGCGCTCAACGCCTGCAAGAAGAGCTAGAGCAAATGGAAATTGAGGGCACTGCGGGCGGCGACATGGTGAAAGTGACCATGAGCGGCAATCAAGAGCCTCGTAGCGTAAAGATTTCTGAGGCGGCGCTGGGCGAAGGCGCAGACGTTCTTTCGGATTTGGTAAAAGCCGCGATGCTAGATGCTTATAACAAGTCCACCGCTACCATGCGCGAGCAAATGGAAGAGCTAACAGGCGGGCTCAATTTGCCTGGGCTGTAGCGCCCTGAAGAGACTTGAATCATGACGACTCAAACCGTGACGACCCGGCTTTTGTTTGTTTGCTTGGGTAATATTTGCCGCTCTCCCTCAGCAGAAAATATTATGAACCACCTGATCGAACAGCGAGGACTCGGCGATCGCATCACCTGCGACTCAGCGGGTACCGCTAGCTATCATGTCGGCAGTGCCCCCGACCGACGAATGCACGCGGCAGCTCAGCGGCAGGGCGTCGCGCTAAGGGGCAGTGCCCGCCAGTTTGTCGCCGCCGACTTTGAGAAGTTTGATCTCATTTTGGCGATGGATGAGAGTAACTATCACGATATTTTGTCTTTAGACCCTAGCCATCAGTACGCACACAAGGTAAAGCTGATGTGTGACTATTGCCAGCGCCATAGCGATCGCGAAGTCCCCGACCCTTACTACGGCGGTGAAGCAGGCTTTGACTATGTAATTGGCCTGCTCAGCGACGCCTGCGAAGGACTTTTAGAGAGCATTTCCGTTTAATTGCCATTTAGTGTGGCCTAATTCAGCTATTTTGGTAGTCGTATGCTCACAAGGTGGTAGACGCTCTATCATCTTGCAGGTTTATATGTCCTTATTTTGGGCAGAACATTGTCAGAGATTACGACTGCAACGACTACCAATGCCAAACCCACAGGACGCATATTGGTAGTTGACGATACCCCCACTAATCGCGTCATTCTTTCAAAGCTACTCTTATGCGAAGGCTATGAGGTGAGCTTGGCAGAAGATGGTTTTGCGGCTATAGCCCTGGCGCTAACCTGGCAGCCTGCGGTGATTTTGCTAGATATTATGATGCCGGGAATGGACGGCTATGCAGCTTGCAAAAGCCTGCGAGCCAAGCCCGAGACTGCGGCGATTCCCATCATCTTTCTCAGCGCGCTAGATGCCCCTTTTGACAAAGTACATGCCTTTCAGCATGGGGCGGCTGACTATATTACAAAGCCGTTTCAAGCCGAAGAAGTGCTGGCGAGAGTGCGCCATCAAATTAACCTGCAAACGGCTAAGCAAGAGCAAGAAAGGCTACATGCTGAGCTAGAAAGCCAGGTACAGGCACAAGACCAGCAGCTAAGAAACGCTAATCGCCAGCTCATAGAAGAGTCGCTAACCGATAGCCTCACCCGGTTGCCCAATCGAGCGGCCTTTGTAGAGCAGCTCAGAAAGGCTATAGAC
>JBARVS010000197.1:0-2121 GCA_049646385.1 Phormidesmis sp.
CCTGAAGCCATTGCCCAAATTGCCTGCCAGGTAGAAGGCGTCACAAGATGCACGCGCATTTTATCTAGAGGCATGGTGGGCCGCCAGGTGTGGATTGAGCTGCACCTAGCGCTGCATCCCGAATATATGGTAGTTGCCCACACCATTGGCGAGCGAGTCGAGCGATCGCTCCGAGAGCACTATGGCCCCGTACGCGCCCAAATCTTTATGGAGCAGCTACATCACAAAGACTAACGAGCACCCATTGGGCCAAGATACTTGATGAGATAAGGTGAAAACACCTCATAAATCATCGTTAGCGGCTTGCCGTGATGCCAAAACAAATAGTGACGCCCCCAAAAAGGCCCCTTCTGCTCAAAAGCCTCTTCTAGCGCCTGTGAATGCCCAAAATAAATGCCTTGAATATCGCGGTAAAGCTCCGTACGCAGCTGAGCCAAGCTCGCCCAAACGGGCAGCGATCGGTTTTTCAAATATTCATCTACATGGCTCGCTTCCCACCAAGAGGTCGCGTAGGCTAGTCGCTGACCCGACGCGGTACGCAGCCAAACCTGACGCCGTAAATGTGGCCCCGGCACCTTTTCAATTTGCTGGGGGGCGCTATCTCCCTGCGGGCCTACCAGCGACATATCAATGATATCTACTTCGGTGGGCTCACGAGTCAGCAGCTGTAGGTGACGAGTCGGCGAGCCATCTCCCAGCATCAGTATTTGCCATGCCGGTGAAAGCTGATCGTGCGGCAGGCCCTGATCAACGACAGACTTATCACCCTGCCAGAGTGGGCGCAGGGCATACCATACATCACGCTCAGCTCGCGGGCTCGTAGAAAATTTTGAAGAGGAGGCTGAAGTCAAAACGGCTACCGCAGATAGTTACAAAAGTTTACGCTTTTATATCATAGCGAACCCATCTCTCAGTTCACGCCGCTTAGTTCACGCCGCTTAGTTCGCAGTCAGTTCAATATCTTCCTACAGCAAAGCCTCACAAGGCTGCTCATTGAAGCAGGGCCCTGCAAGGCTAACTGAGCTTGAGTTACAACAGGCTATTTTACGAGCCTTTGCAATGGCAGCTTATGCGGATGGCGAGACTCGAACTCGCAAGGCGTGAGCCACACGCCCCTCAAGCGTGCGTGTCTACCAATTCCACCACATCCGCAAAACGGTATCGGTTAATAACCATACGACATAACGGGCATTTTTCAATGACTTTCTTAGGCAAAATTAGCTAACTCATCCGGACGAAATCAAGGAGGAATAACCCTGCGTGATACGATCATCTTCTTAAGAAATGCGCGATGCGTTGCTGGCTACCCGATGAGTTTTTCTAAAATTTTGATCGCCAATCGCGGCGAAATTGCCCTGCGGATTATTCGCACCTGCGAGGAAATGGGCATTGCGACCGTCGCGGTGCACTCTACGGTTGATCGCAGCGCCCTTCACGTGCAGCTTGCCGATGAAGCTGTCTGCATTGGCGAAGCTTCTAGCAGTAAAAGCTACTTGAATATTCCTAATATTATTGCGGCGGCGCTGACTAGAGGCGCGACGGCTATTCATCCCGGATATGGCTTCTTGGCGGAGAATGCCCGCTTTGCTGAGATTTGCGCCGATCATAATCTCACCTTCATTGGCCCGACGCCTCATGCCATGAGAGCAATGGGCGATAAATCTACAGCTAAAGCCACCATGCAGGGGGTGAAAGTGCCCACCGTACCGGGTAGCGAGGGTCTGCTTGATAGTCCTGACCAAGCGGCTGAGCTGGCGGCTGAAATTGGCTATCCGGTGATTATTAAAGCAACCGCAGGGGGCGGCGGGCGAGGGATGCGGCTGGTGCGATCGCCCGACGAACTCAGCAAAATGTTCATGGCCGCTCAGGGCGAGGCAGAAGCCTCTTTTGGCAACCCTGGCGTCTATTTAGAAAAATTTGTAGAGAACCCGCGCCACATTGAGTTTCAAATCTTAGCCGATAGCTACGGTAACGTGGTGCATTTGGGTGAGCGCGACTGCTCCATTCAGCGGCGGCACCAAAAGCTATTAGAAGAAGCGCCTAGCGCCGTGTTAGACGCTGATTTGCGCCGTCAGATGGGAGCTGCTGCCGTCAGAGCCGCTCAGTCTATTAACTATGTGG
>JBARVS010000198.1:0-32660 GCA_049646385.1 Phormidesmis sp.
TCTACGAGCACCGCCGTACGTCCTTCTACGTCGCCCACAATGTTCATCACCTCAGCGACATTATGAGCCTGACGGCGCTTGTCAATAATCGCCAGCGGCGCGTCGTCTAGCATTTTCGCGAAAGCCCGAGCACGGGCAACCCCGCCGACATCAGGTGATACGACGACTAAGTCTTCAATGTTTTTATTAGCCAAATATTCAACCAGCACCGACGAACCGTACACATGATCGCAAGGAATATCAAAGTAGCCTTGAATTTGCGCCGAGTGCAAATCAATTGACAGCACCCGATTAGCGCCTGCCTGAGTGATCAAATTAGCGACTAGCTTGGCCGTAATTGACTCGCGCCCCGCCGTTTTGCGATCCGCTCTAGCGTAGCCATAGTAAGGCACTACCGCCGTAATCTGACGCGCTGAGGCTCGCCGACAGGCATCGATCATAATCAGCAGCTCCATCATGTTGTCATTCACCGGATGGCAGGTCGGCTGAATCAAATAAACGTCGCAGCCTCGAATAGACTCTTGAATTTGCACATACAGCTCGCCGTCGGCAAACCGCTTGCGCACCATTGGCCCTAAGTCGATGCCCAAATAGCGGGCAACTTCCCGCGACAGGGCGCGGTTAGATGAACCTGAAAACAGCTTAAGCCGACTACTACTGTGTTCGATGCGTGAGAGCATCGCATGTAGCGGCAGTGTTGCAGAGCGGATCACGGCTGGCCCTCGAAAGTTATGTGGAGATGGTCGTCAACTAAATTTTAATAGTCCGTCTTAAAAAGAATTTTGAAGGAAAAACGCAGTTTACTAAGACACAGGTAAAAGGCACTAAACAGAGAAAAGCAAGTATCAGTGATTTAAAGGTTATTGGTTTAGTCTTAGCTTAGAAAGTTTGATATTAAATCTCTATATGGATAGCCTAAAAGCGGCTACCTCATGAAGTCTTAACATTCTATTTTTTTGAGCGAAAGAACTCGCATTAGGATACTACATATCTACAGGGCGGTTGCCTCTTAAAACGCTGAAGTGCTTGGCATCAAAGAAAACTGAAATTTTTGATAGCCCAATAACGCTAGCCATCGTCTAGCAGCCATTCAGACGCTCTAGATCCTAAATCTACCGGAATGCTCACGGCTTTTCCAAGTCTAGGTCGCTCGTTCGTCTGGGCGATGAACGCTTGAATTTGACCCACTGCGCCCCAGGCGTTTAGGTAAGCGGCAACTTCATCTAAATGGGCTAGATAGTCGTCTTCGCTCATTGGGAAGGAAGCCTGCTCTAGATAGCGCCACATCACCTGAAAAAAAACTTTGCGGGGTAGCTTCCGGAGCTGTACATCGTAGGAGTATCCCCACTTATCCATCAGCAGTTCGTGTAGATCTTGTCCGGTCATAGGGCGCTTCTCATTTGAATGGCGATCATTCAGGCAACATTTGTTTACATTTCGCTAAAGAGGCTTTGATAGCTCTGAACGATGTAATAATAATCTAAGAAATTGCTAACTTCTGTGACAAAAATTCGCTTTTGCAGTCAATGCTGGCGGTGTCAAGTTGCAGTTTATGAGACGGCTTGGCTCGGTAGCGTTCCAAGTTTTCATTTTCACCCTATCAATGTAGCGTTTAGATAGCTGACCTATGACCCAAGCTTCTGGAAACCCCGATGTCCCTGATTTAGGGCGTCGACAATTTATGAACCTGCTGACCTTTGGCACCATCACTGGAACTGCTTTAGGCGCGGCTTATCCCATTATCAAATACTTCGTTCCGCCGAGCAGCGGCGGCGGCGGCGGTGGCGTAACTGCCAAAGATGCTTTGGGTGATAACGTCAACGTGACTGCATTTTTAGCAGAGCACAAACCGGGCGATCGCGTCCTGGTTCAAGGGCTCAAAGGCGACCCTACCTATTTGGTCGTTCAAGAAGAAGGCGGCTTACAGGACTACGGCATTAGCTCTATTTGTACGCACTTAGGCTGCGTTGTGCCGTGGAATGTCAATGAAGGCAAGTTTATGTGCCCCTGCCACGGCTCTCAGTACGATGCTACGGGTAAAGTTGTGCGCGGCCCTGCGCCCTTATCGTTGGCTTTAGCCCATGCCGACGTTACCGAAAATGAAAACGTCGTGCTCACCGATTGGAGAGAGACTGACTTCCGCACGGGCGAGAAGCCTTGGTGGTAGAGGGCCCTCTATGGCGATCGCCAATGGCAACTAATTTCTGCATTGATAAATTTGTGTTGATAGAACCGATAACTCGCTAGCACGTACGCATGAAAACCTCAAACTCTATGACTGACAAGCTAAAAGCTTCTCTCAGCTCCTGGGCGTCAGCCGGACTCAAAGCAGCGGCTCAAAAAGCTGTAAAGAGCGTCGGTGTGATCCTAGCCGCCTTTATTTTGCTCTGCTCTAGCAGCTGGGCCATGCCTCAATCTGCCCAAGCCTATCCTTTCTGGGCGCAAGAAAACTACGAAACGCCGCGCGAAGCAACCGGTCGCATTGTGTGCGCCAACTGTCACCTCGCTGAAAAGAAAACGATTTTAGAAGTGCCTCAATCTGTCTTGCCCGACAGCGTCTTTAAGGCAACCGTCCAAATTCCTTACGACCTCGACTCTCAGCAGGTGCTGGGTGACGGCAGCAAAGGCGGCCTTAACGTCGGCGCAGTGCTCATGCTGCCCGACGGCTTCACCATTGCGCCCGATGACCGCATTCCCCCTGAAATCAAAGAAGAGGTCGGCAGCACCTACTTCCAGGAATACAGCGAAGAGCATCCTAACTGGGTAATTGTTGGCCCTTTGCCCGGTGAGCAGTACCAGGAAATTGTCTTCCCTGTGCTCTCTCCTGACCCTGCTACCAACAAAAGCGTTCACTTTGGTAAAAACCTAGTGTTTGTAGGTGGCAACCGGGGTCGCGGTCAGGTATATCCTACTGGCCTTGCTTCTAACAACAACGTTTATAACTCACCTGCGACTGGCACCGTTTCGGCCATTGATAAAACGGACGCTGGCTATACGGTCACCATTACCAAAGAAGACGGCACGACCGTTACTGAGGATATTCAGGTTGGCCCTGAGCTACTGGTAAATCAGGGCGACGCTGTAGAAGCTGGTAAGCCGCTGACCACTAACCCCAATATGGGCGGCTTTGGTCAAACGGAGAAAGAAATGGTGCTTCAAAGCCCCAATCGGATCAAAGGATTGATTGCCTTCTTAGTCGCGATTAGCCTTTCTCAGATTATGCTGGTGCTTAAGAAGAAGCAGGTTGAGCGGGTTCAGGCCGCTGAAATGAGCTTCTAAGCTGACAGCCCAAAAAGACTAGCAAGAAGCTTTAGAGAGGGAGTGTTTTGTAAAATGCTCCCTCTTTTTTTATGTTATGCGCCACTTTTAGTCAGATTTTCCATAGCCGCCACCACCTGGCGTTTTGATCATTATCTCGTCTCCCGGCTGCATCTCTACAGTAGCGGTCGCTGATAAAACTTCTGTGGTGCCGTTAGCGCGATGAACCATGGCTTCACCTGAGGTTGCAGCGCCACCGCCTTTTAGACCAAAGGGCTGCGTAGTTCGGCGACCCGCTAGCAGGTTGGCCGTCATCGCTTTGCAAAACAGAAGGTGCCTGATGACGCCATTGCCCCCTGAATATTCTCCTTGGCCACCGCTCTTAGCCCGAATAGAAAACGCCTTTAGCAGCACGGGAAAGCGTAGCTCTAGCACTTCTGGATCGGTCAGCCGCGAGTTGGTCATGTGAGTTTGGACTGCGTCTGTACCGGCAAAGCCTTTGCCTGCCAGATCTACGCCTGCGCCGGAGCCTCCACAAATAGTTTCGTAGTATTGATATTGGCCGTTGCCAAAAGTAAAGTTGTTCATGGTGCCTTGGGAGGCGGCCAGTACGCCGAGGGCTCCGTAGAGGGCATCTGTAACGGCTTGGGAAGTTTCCACATTACCCGCGACAACGGCGGCGGGATGGGTAGGGTTGAGCATAGAGCCGTTGGGCACCCGGATATCTAAAGGCTTAAGACAGCCGGCGTTGAGCGGAATAGGGGCATCTACCAGGGTGCGAAAGACGTAGAGAACGGCGGCTTTGCAGACGGCTAAGGGGGCGTTGAAGTTGTTGGGCTGCTGCGACGAGGTGCCTGTGAAGTCGATGATGGCGCTGTTATCAGCGGGATTGAGGGTAATAGAAACGTGAATGTCAGCACCGCAGTCCATTGGGACTGTGCAGGTTAAAGGGCTGTGAGTAGGTTGGTTGCATAGTCGGCTAATCACGCTGCGAACCGCTTGCTCGGCGTTGTTTTGCACATGCTGCATATATGCCTGCACGGTGCTGAGCCCGTACTGTTTCACCCTGTTTTGAAGCTCTTGAACGCCTTTGTTATTAGCCGCGATTTGGGCTTGCAGATCGGCTAGGTTTTGGTTGGGGTTGCGAGCCGGGTAGATTGCCTGAGCAAGCCGATTTCGCAGCGCGTCTTCTCTTAGTTCTCCGTTTTCAACTAATAAAAAGTTGTCTAGCAAAACGCCTTCTTGCTCAAGGCTGGTGCTGTGGGGGGGCATAGATCCGGGGGTGATGCCACCAATGTCGGCGTGGTGGCCTCTTGAGGCGACGAAAAATAGCGGTTTGCTCCCTGATTCGCTCTTTATAAATACGGGCGCGATCGCAGTGATATCTGGTAAATGTGTACCGCCGTTATAAGGATTGTTGGAGATATATACGTCTCCTGGCTGAAAAAACTTGGGCTGAGCGTTAATGAGTGCCTGAACGCTTTCGCCCATGGAGCCTAGATGGACGGGAATATGCGGCGCGTTGGCAACGAGCTGACCTTGAGCATCAAAAATGGCGCAGGAAAAGTCAAGGCGCTCTTTGATATTTACGGATGAGCTGGTGTTTTGCAGGGTGAAGCCCATTTGCTCGGCGATCGCCTGAAACAAATTATTAAAAATCTCCAATCGCACCGGATCAGGCACATCATCTTCACCGTGATGATCTTGGGCGCTGATGACTTCAGCAAACTGCGTTAAAACAAGATTGCCCTGCCGATCAACCTCGGCGCTCCAACCGGGCTCAATAATATTAGTGCCCGTTGCCTCTAGCACAACTGCAGGGCCGATCAGCGTTTGACCCGACTGGAGCTGCTGTCGCTGAAACACGGGCGTATCATGCCATTGGCCCGCTGAAAAGAGCGAAACTCTCGCAGTTTCTACGGGCGCTGCGGCTGTTGTTGTAAGCGCTGCTTCAACCTTGGGCAAGTGAGTTTTGCCAATAACCTCTGCGATCGCCGTGGCCACAACCAAATCTTTATCTGCCATTGTGATGCCGTACTGCTGCTGGTAGCGCTTTTCAAACTGCTGGCGCAGGTCTGTTGTATTGGCCGCTGCGGGCGCAAAATCCACAGCTAGCGATGAGTCGGTGCCTGCGTAGCGCAAATGAAGCTGGCGCACGGTTTCAAAGGTATCGATGTCCTGATCGCCTTGTTTTTTTAGTTCGGTTTTAGCGATCGCCACCAATTCATTCATCTGCAAAACCAACTCTTCTATCGCCGCTGCTGTTAGCCTCACTTCTACCGAAGCCTCTTTGAGCACTCGCCTATCGGCCAATCCCATGCCGTAGGCGGAGAGAACGCCCGCATAGGGATGAATTAAAACCGTCTTGATGCCCAAATTCTCGGCTAGCTGGCAGGCATGTTGTCCGCCCGCCGCGCCAAAGCAGCATAAGGTGTAGCTGCCGATGTCGTAGCCGCGTTGAACAGATATTTTTTTAATGGCATTGGCCATATTATCGACGGCAATTTCTAAAAAACCTGCTGCGATTTGTTCTGGCAGGCGCTGGTTGCCCGTAGCCGCCGAAATCTGTTCAGCCAGTGCGTTAAATTTTGTCCGTACAGCGCCATCGTCTAATCGGCTGTTTCCTTTTTCTCCAAATACGTTTGGAAAAAACTGAGGCTGAATTTTTCCGACCATGACGTTGCAGTCTGTCACCGTTAGCGGGCCATCGTTGCGATAGCAGGCTGGGCCGGGATATGCGCCCGCCGACTCGGGGCCAACTTTGTAGCGCTCTCCATCAAATTCCAAAATAGATCCGCCGCCTGCCGCTACCGTATGAATCGCCATCATGGGAGCCCGCAGCCGGACGCCAGCCACTTCTGTTTCAAACACACGCTCATAGGTTGTAGCGGCGCTACTCTCACTGTTGATTTTTTCGCCGTTGAAATGTGCAACATCTGTAGAAGTGCCGCCCATATCAAAGGTGATAATTTTATCGAAGCCAGCGGCCAGACTGGTTTGCACTGCGCCCACGATACCACCCGCAGGGCCGGAGAGAATGCTGTCTTTACCTTGAAAAAACTGGGCCGGGGTGAGTCCCCCGTTAGACTGCATAAACAACAGTTGAGGCGCGCTGCCCTGTTCAGACATTAGGGCTTTTTCAACGCGGTTTACATAGCGGCGCAGCAGCGGCGATAGATAGGCATCTACAACGGTGGTATCGCCCCGGCTGACCCATTTAACCAGGGGGCTCACCTGATGGGATACTGAGATTTGAGTAAAGCCGACTTGTTTAGCAAGGGTGGCAATCTGTTGCTCGTGAGCGGGATAGCGATAGCTGTGGATGAAGGCGATCGCACAAGCTCGAATACCTTTATCATAAGCCGCCTGTAAGTCTTGAATAACCTGTTGTTCTACCTCAGGCGTCATTGCCTGAAGCACTTCCCCGGCGGCGGTTACTCGCTCGTTCACTTCTATAACCTGCTCGTAAAGCATCTCGGGTAACACAATCTGCCTAGCAAAGATGTCGGGCCGATTTTGATAGCCAATTCGCAGGCCGTCGCGAAATCCTTTTGTGGTGATAAATAGGGTGCGATCGCCCTTCCTTTCTAACAGCGCATTCGTTGCCACCGTCGTCCCCATTTTTACCACCGAAATTTGCGCCGCAGGAATCGGCTGATTGTCTCCAACACTCATTAATTCTCGAATGCCTTGAATCGGCGCATCTCCATAGCGATCAGGATTCTCAGAAAGCAGCTTGTGAATGCAGGTAGAACCGTCCGGGCGCTGAGCCACAATGTCAGTAAAGGTGCCGCCGCGATCAATCCAAAACTGCCAGCGGCCTGACTGCTGCGATTTTAGAGTGTGCTTAAGCGTTGGGTCAGTCATGGAAAAAACCGCCTGTACATCTTTTCACAAATATAAACGAGCATAATAAACAAGTGTAAAACAACTTCGCTGTGCTTCACCCTGCTTCACTTGTCCGCGCTCGGGGCAAACTGCGTATAGCTCAATCCTTTTTACTTTTTATTTGAATCCGCATAATAGGGTTAGCACGCTGTATCAATACAAACGGCATTAGTACAAACGGCATATAAGAACAACTAGGAGAATGGTATATGCACACTGAGCTGATAAAAACGACTGAGCTGTGTAAGGCGGATAGAGCTGAAATGCACGGCCTGTTAAACTGCCATTTTGAAGGGGCAACATCAGCCGTTTTTGACACTGACCTTAGCCTTAAAAACTGGGTGCTGCTGCTAAAAGATGAGCACCAGGGGCTCAAAGGCTTTTCAACAATGCTGATGTATGACGTTGCTTTTGAAGGCGACACCATTACCGTGGTGTACTCGGGCGATACGATTACCGATCCAAGCGCTTGGTCAAGTTCGGGGCTCTCTCAAGCCTGGGTAAAGGCCGTCAACGATTTGAGAGTGCATTATCAGGGGTCTAAGCTCTATTGGCTGCTGATTTCATCGGGCTTTAGAACCTATCGTTTCTTACCCACGTTTTGGCAAACTTTTTATCCTCGACACGATCAGCCAATGCCAGATAAAACAAGTCGGCTCATGCAGTTTCTCTGTTGCCGTCAGTTTGGCGAATGGTACGACGAAGAAACGGGCATTGTTCGGTTTCCTTCTCCGCAAAAGCTCAGAGGCCACCTGGAGGGCATTCCGGCTGAGCGGCTGCGTAACCCGCATGTGAAGTTTTTTGCCCAGCAGAACCCGAATGCAGGTCAGGGCGATGAGCTGGTGTGCCTAACTGAGATTGCGGCGGAAAATTTGACGCGAGCGGGCAGGCGGATGTGGTTTGGGCAGGCGGCAGCGGTAGGAGAATTGGCATGACGGTAGAGAGTGACAAAATTCCTGAGGTTCCTTCTAGGCAGGCGGCTAAGCGACTATTTAACCGGGCAGATCGATTTGCTCAGGGGTGGTATTGGGCGATCGCCTCAAAACATCTCAAGCAAAACTCTCCTAAAGCAATCACGCTGCTAGGACGAGACTTAGTGCTCTATCGTCAGATATCTGGCAAGCCCGTTGCTTTAGACGCTTACTGTCCGCACTTAGGCGCACCGCTAGCACAAGGCCAAATCAAACAGGGGCACATTCGCTGCCCGCTGCATCACTGGCAGTTTGATGAAACCGGACAGTGTGTTTTCGCGCCCGCATGTCAGCCCGTTAGCGCCAGCGTAAAGTCTTGGACAACGGCAGAGCGCTACGGTTTGGTGTGGATATGGATTGGCGAGTCGAGTCCAGAGACATCCGCAGGCGCGTGCCCTTTGCCGCATGTGCCTGAGCTAGCCGATTTGAAATGCGATACATCGCTAAGCACTTTTTTTCGTCGCAACTGCCATCCTAATGTGGTGCTTATCAACGCTATCGACGCGCATCATTTTAACTCCGTGCATAATTTACCGTTAGAAATTCGATTTAAATCTGAGACGCTGAGCAAAAGCGCCATCACCTTTAGCAATACCACCCGAGGCGGAGAGGCGTCGCGGTTTGTGAGGCTGATTCGGCCTTTGTATCCAAAAGCGGTGACCTATCGGCTGTGCTACTGGTATGGCAGCACGGGCACCGTTACCGTTGGGCCTGATTTCCTCAGCTTTTATTTGATGTTTGCGCTGCGTCCGGCGGCAGCAGGCTCAACTGAAGGGCAGGTTGTGCTGCTTACGCCCGAGCGGTCTGGGCCTTTGGGCGGACTGTTCAATCGGGTGGCGCTGGCGGTAACAAACGGAGTGGCGGCTTATTTTGCCAAGGGCGATCGCGAGGTGTTTGACAGCATCAAGTTCGACTTTAAAACGCCCTTACCAGCCGATCGCTCTATCTCGCAGTTTGTACAGCATGTTGAACAGCAGCCCGCGCTCGAATGGAAAACCTGGAGAATCGTGACATGAATCCCACCGTTGCAGGCTTAGAACTGCCGCCCTTAGAGCCGTCTCATCGGCTCAATAAAGTGTTGGCTTCAGCTTTAAAAGAGCAGTCTTTAGCCCCTATAGAAATCGGCATAGCGCCTCCCTGGAACGCCTCTTTCTTTAACTTAGACACGGTTCCTTTGTTCCAATCATCAATGCCTTTAGAGCAAACTCAAATATTAGCGTTAGCGGGTCAATCGCTGCTGGCTGAGTCTTACTTTATTGAAAAGGCAGGCGTCGGCTACATGGCTAAAATGACGCTGCTGGCCGAAACCACTGAAGAGCGAATGCTCTACGCGCTGTTTAGTGCAGATGAAGCGACGCATCTAGCTCAGCTCACACCCTTAGTTTCTCAAGGAGATAGCTTAGGCACGAGCGATCCTTTTTTACGGTTATTGAAATCTCTATTGGAGAGTGACAATCGTACGGTGCTGCTGTTTGTGATTCAAATAGTGCTGGAAGGCTGGGGCTTGAGCCACTATCGAACCCTAAGTAAAGCCTGCTGTTGGCCTGAGCTATCTAATTTGTTTCGCAGCTTTTTGCAGGCGGAGGCAAAGCATCATGGCGTAGGCGTGGCGCTGTTTGAACCAGAGGCGCTTTCGGCAGCAAATCAGTCGGCGATTGTTGAGGCGATCGCCCCCTTCCTACAAATGATTAGGGTAGGGCCGCAGCGACTGGTGAGCGCGATCGCCTCAGTCAAAGGCGAGCTGTCACGGGCTCAATCGGTGGCGCTACTGACAGATTTAGAAACCGAACGTCACAGCGGCACGAGGCTCGGCTTATTGAAGCAGCTCATGGGTTCTACCGCCCCAACAATTGTCGAAGCTTTAGACCAACATAATTTATTTTCACCCTTGCCCCCTGCGCGCTGTGTAGGAGGAGGTGTTTTATGACTGTTGCTATCACTAAACCAATCACCGCAGATCGCGCGGTTTTAGACCGTAAAATACAGCTCAACTATCGGCGGAACCAGCAGCAGGATAATACTGAAAAGCTGGATGCGATCGCTCAAAAATTTTGCTATGAGGATGAGTGCGATCGCTACTGGCAATCCGAACAGTTCTCCTTGCTTTACGGTACTCCCCTGTGGACGCAGGCCAGCGCCGATCAGCGCCGAGTGCTCAACCATCTTTATTGGGTCGCCTACTACTCACAGATTATTTCTGCTGAAATTGCCACCATCTTTTTCAACCAACCTAGCGCCGCAGGGCTTTATGCTCACGAAGGCTTTCGCACCATTTGCGACATGCTAGATCTTGAATCGTCACAAGAGCGAGCCCATATTGCAGCCTTTCAAACCATTGCTCGCCAGGTAGAAGCTGAACTGTTCAATCAGCCCTTATTTAGCTATCCAATGCGTGGCCCCTTTATGGAAACGATGCTATTTGCAGATACTAACAAGCTCAAGCAATGGTGGAAACAAATTCAGCTTCGATCATTTGGCTTAGTGTCGGCAAGCAACACTTTTTTGGCCTGTCAATATTTCACCGTGCGCGGGCTGCGAACGCTCAACGGCAAGCTAGTACAGCATCAGCTCAGCCAGTTTTGCTCAGATGATGTTAGTTCAGCACCGATTCCTAGCCAAGTCTCTTACTATCACTTTTTAGATGAAAGCTTTCACTTCAACAGCTCTACGCTAATCTCTCACGAAGTGATTAACGGCTTAAATGTGCCGACCGCTTTTGAGCGACAGATTGCTAACTTAGGCGTTCGCGGCTGTCAGCAAGATCACTCTACTTTTTCGGTGGTGATAAACGGAATCTTTTGGCACGATCCAGGGCTTTATGAAACGGTGTATCGGCTGCTGCGATCGCCCCTTTTCTCATTCAGTTTTCAAGAAGCCAAAGAAATGATGAAAAAGTGTTTCACCCAAGAATCTGAAGGACTGCATCAAAGCTACCAAACCCATTACGAGGCCACCAGTGCCTACCGCGCCTATTTAGAGCCCCTGACCTATCTCTGGCCTAGCAATCAACAAATGTCTACCATGGCAAAGGCTTCCGTAGAGAGCTATTTAGCCGTTCAAAGACGGGCTCTCCCCAAATTTTTGAATGCGGAGCATTGCAATGAATTCTACACTTAAGCCAATATTCAATAATCCCAACATTGTTGCAAAGGGATGGTACATAGCTTGTTCTAGTTCTTCACTGACGAACAAAAGCATTCAATCTTTTGACCTGTGTGGTCAGCGGATTGCGGTGTTTCGAGGTGAGGATGGTATAGTGCGATCGCTCGATGCTTACTGTCCTCATATGGGGACAGACCTTGGCATTGGCGACGTGGTTGGCAATCAGGCTCGCTGCTTTTTTCACCACTGGGCTTTTGATGGCGCTGGGCAGTGCAAAGACATTCCCTGTCAGGCGCAGATTCCTTCAGGTGCAAGGCTTCAGTCCTACGCAACCGCCGAAAAGTACGGCTTTATTTGGGTTTATCCAGAGGCGGTAGCGCCTGTAGATGTGCCCGAATTTGATGAGCTAAAAGGGCATGAGGTCATCGCCCAGGCTGACCAAACCCTAGCGCGTAAATGCCATCATCACATCTGTATGATGAACGGCATTGATGTGCAGCATTTGCAGACGGTGCATAATCTGCCCGTGAGTATGAAACTCTCCTTGGCTCACGATGATAAAGGGAGGGTAATTGATTTTACGCTGACGGGGGACTTGCCTAGTAGCGGATGGCGATCGCGCATCGGCCAGAGGCTTCTTGGTAAAACCTACAGCTACTCAATGCGCTACGCCCACGGCTGCTTAGGAATGCTCACCATGATGAAAAACGTTCGACTGATTCCGCCGCTGCACATGCTGTATGCCTACGCGCCTTTGCCTTCGGGCGGCACCCAAATTCAGCCAATTTATGTCACCCGCAGGCGCAAAGGGCCAATCGGCTGGGCAGTGAGCCAGCTGTTGTTGTTACTCACCCGCATCAGCTACTACGCCTTGCGCGATGAAGACGGCCAAATTTACGACAATATTCAGTTCGATCCTAGTAATTTGCTGCCTGTTGATGAGCCCTTAGTGGAATACATGCGATATGTGAATCAGTTAGAGCGATCGCGCTGGTCGAAGCAATCGTGATAGACACCGATTGTTCTCATACAGTTCATTTTCCTAGCAGCGTCCATGCTTCAGTTGCAACAGATGGCCGCAAACCGCTCGCAGCTATTCTCACGCTGCAAAACTCTCCTATTCTGTTTGGCTGTCGCACGGGCATTTGCGGCACCTGCTTGGTATTGGCCACAGGCGATTTACTGCCACCCGCCGCCGAAGAGCAAGAAGTCTTAGCCATGCTTGCGCCTGATTTTCCTAACGCCCGCCTCGCCTGCCAGATAAAAACCACTGGCGATATTTCTTTAATACCGTTAACGTCATGAACTTTAAAGACTTTTGGTATGTGGTGGCCCAAAGTGAACAGCTCAACGCTAAAACCGTGTTAGCGCGCACGGTTTTAGACGAGTGGCTCGCTGTTTTTCGTGACGCACAAGGCCATCCGGTCGCCCTTCAAGATCGATGCTTGCACCGCAACAGCCGTCTTTCTAAGGGGAAGCTACAGGCTGGCAATCTGCAGTGCCCTTATCACGGTTGGCAGTACGACAGCAGCGGTAAAGTCGTTGCTATTCCGGCTGAAGGCACCGCCCAAAGTAAATGTCCGAGATTATCTCGTCAGGCTAAAAGCTATGCCGTAACAGAACAAGATGGCTATGTGTACGTTTGTCTGGGCTCACCTGTTGCCGAGCCTTTTGCCATGCCGCACTATCGCTCACCGGGCTGGTCAACGGTTCGCGTCATCAACCGCTTTAACAACACCGTCACCAACTGCGCCGAAAACTTTATTGATATTCCTCACACGGCGTCGGTTCATCCAGGAATTTTTCGTAATGCCCAGCAGCAGCCGTTAAAAATGACGGTGAGCCGTAGCGAAGGAAAAGTGAGTGCAACCTATCATCAAGAAACCAACAATCTAGGCTGGTTTAGCTGGTTTTTAAATCCTCAGGGGAAAGAGATTCGTCATATAGATAGCTTTTATATGCCTAATATTACCAGCGTTGAGTATGATATGGGGCCAACGCGCCACTGCTTTATCACCAGCCAGTCTATCCCCGAAACCAGCTCAACCACCCTCGTATACACAAACGTCACGTTTAACTATGGCATTTGGAACCCGCTAGCTCGGCCTTTTGTTCATTGGATGACCCAAAAGATTATTTCTCAAGATATTGCTGCCCTACAACAGCAGCAGGAAACCATTGAAAAGTACGGACAGCACTTTACGCATACGCCAGCCGATACGATTCACGTATTTGTTGAGTCTATTCGAGAGGCGATCGCTCAAGGCAAAGACCCCTGCCACCTACCCAATAAATCTGTTGAAGTCACCTTTTGGGTATAGCAAAATGACCTCATTCGACGGCGCGATTCTAGCCACCTTTTGGCTCTTGCTAACAGTAAATATCAGCAGACCCCAAGGCTGGCAACAGCTTTGTCAAAAGTCTAGAGCAGACTGGACTTTAGATCTCTTTGGGCTGAGCATACAGGGCGTTGTCATTCCCGCTATGCAAATCGGTTTGCTGTATAAAACGTTTCACTGGCTGTTGCCACAGGCCGCTCACTGCATAGCGCTGCCGCCATTGGCTGGTTTTTTCTTTTGCACAATACTCGTAGACTATGCCTACTATTGGAACCATCGCTGGCTACATTCTCGGGCTTGGGCGCTTCATCGGGTGCATCACACAGTGACCCAGCTTGATATATTAGGCACCTCTCGCAACAGCCTGTGGAGCAGCTTTTTTATCTTGTATCTGTGGGTTCACGCGCTGATGATTTATCTGTTGCATAATCCTAGCGGCTACCTGTGGGGCATTACCCTCACTGCCATGCTCGACCTATGGCGACACTCTCAGCTAGGGCCAAGGCCAAACGGCTGGCTTTACGCGGTTCTATCGCCCTGGTTAGTGCTGCCGCAAGATCACGCCTATCACCATGCTAACTGGCGCCAAGCCGTCAATTTTGGCGCCAATCTTAAAGTATGGGATCGCCTTCATCACACTGCTTACAACGCTCATAGCCTCCCCAATCGCTTAGCCCAGCAAACACCTTTAAATCTATGGCAACAGTTGTTTTATCCTTTTGAACTACGATGACTTTTTTAAGTAGGCTACTGCTGTTTTTCCCTGCGCTTATGGTTGGGATAGTAGGGCTTTTATTTATATTAATGTGTGCGGCGAATAGCGGGTTAGAAGCTTTACTATATCTATTGCTGTTTGTGCTTACGCTGTATGGCCTGCCGCTACTGATTTATCGGCTTCACAACAGATTTTATCCCATTGCTGAAGGCGTGAGCTATCTGCAAGGCAAAGCCTATTCTCCCTGGTGGAGTAGCCATCAAATTCAGCTTATTTACATTGCTTTTCCAGGGTTAGAAACGTTGCTGCGGCTGGTGCCGGGTGTGTTCTCGGTGTGGCTGCGGCTGTGGGGGGCCAAAATAGGCAGGCAGGTATATTGGTCTCCGGGGTTAGAGCTTGCAGATAGGGGATTGTTGATTGTGGGCGATCGCGCCATCATCGGCCATCGCGTCGGCCTGTATGCCCATGTAATAAAGCCCAAGCGAAACAATCTGCTGCTGTATGTAAAACCAATCCAGATTGGCAGCGACGCTTTCATCGGTTCTGCCTCTAGAATTGGCCCCGGCGTTGTGATTGCCCCCGGCGACTATGTGCCCGTCACTAGCGATTTTTTTCCTAATCAAAAAGGAACAGCTGAGCCAGCAAATTCATTCTCGGAGACCAGCCAGTGCGCAGATTGATAAAAGCGTTTGGATATTTGCTAGCGCCCGCCTCAAAACGTTTCTACACCGCATTAGCACAGCCTCAACAGGCCCAGCAAAACGTCCGGCAGCGCTTGATTACTCAGCTCAAACGCTGTGACTATGGCCATCAGTTCAACATTGGCACCTGCGATGATTGGCATCGACTGCCCATTGTTGACTACGACAGTTTGCAGCCTTGGATCGCTCAATCTACAGCGACGCACAGCCCGCTCACATCCGAGCCTATTCTCTTCTATGAGCCCACCTCAGGGAGTCATGGCCCGGTGAAGCACATTCCCTATACGCGATCGCTGCGCCGCTCATTCAACCATCTGTTTTGCGTGTGGGCACATGATTTAATTTTCCACGGCCCAAAGTTCTCTACGGGCAAGCTGTATTTCTCTATATCTCCTAGCTTTAGCAGCCATGATAATGCTGGCACCACTGACGATGCCGACTATCTAGATCCATGGCTGCGCTGGCTGCTAAAGCCGTTTTTAATCATGTCACCGCTTGCTAAAACGCCTGAAGCCTTTAAGGAAAATCTGGCCCGTACCTTGTTGCAATCAGAATCATTAGAGATTGTTTCTGTATGGAGTCCTAGCTTTTTGACAGCGCAGCTCAATTATATTCAACAGCATCGAATGCGATTATCCGAAGCCTTAGCAGATCGGCTATCCGCAAAACGTGCGCGTCTTTTGTGCCAAGATAGCGTTCCTTGGGCTGAGCTTTGGCCGCAGCTCAAACTTGTCTCCTGTTGGGATAGCGCCACCGCCGCCGACGGAGCGACGGAGATGCGATCGCTCTTTCCCAACGCTCTTATTCAAGGCAAAGGACTCCTCGCCACCGAAGCCCCGATGACGGTGCCGCTGATTGCAGCTAAAGGTCAGGTGCCTTTACTAGACGAAGTTTTTTTTGAATTTGAGACGGCTAAAGGCGAGGTTTATGAACTACATCAGCTCACGCTAGGAGAAACTTATGAGGTAATTATTTCGCAGATGGGCGGGCTGTATCGGTATCGAATGGGCGATCGCGTCCAGGTAACGCACTATTTCCTGCAAACGCCCTGCCTTAAGTTCATCGGACGCGGTAAAGACATCAGCGATTTGGTAGGCGAAAAGCTGCATCTTCAGTTCGTTAGCAATGTGATAGATCAGCTAAATCTTCTCGCAGCTTTTCAAAGCCTGGTGCCTGTGCATCAGCCACAAGCGCACTATGTTCTGCTACTTGACCATGCTGATCGTGAAATAGCGCAAATTTCTCAACAGCTTGAGGATTTGCTATGCCAGTCGTTTCACTATCGCCGAGCCAGAGAACTCAATCAGCTAGCGCCTGCGGATGTGTTTGTTTCAAAAGCAATTCCCGAGAAACTTTCAGCCCTCAAAGCGCAATCAGGGCAGCGCTGGGGCGATATCAAGCACGCTCGCCTAGAAAGGGCGATAATCAGCCTAAAAGATCTTAAGCATTCGTAAAAGCCCTGTCTGCTAATGTAGATATTTTAATGACCTTTATCCCTAAGCTTATCTCTTAAGTGTCTGCAAGCAAGCCTTTGAGGGCACCTTTGAAGGCTTGCTTACGAAGCAAATTCTTTCGTTTTCTTTCGCTGGGTGTGCTTATGACCGATGCTTTGATTCAAACCCATCAGCTAACCAAGCAGTTTGATGACTATGTTGCGGTTGATCAAGTTAGCTTGGCCATACAATCAGGCGAGGTATATGGTTTAATTGGGCCTAACGGAGCCGGAAAAACGACGCTTATCCGGCTGCTAGCAATGGCCGATTCTCCTACGGTGGGAGATATCAGAATTGGCGGCCAGTCTTTAGTTCGCGGCGAGCCCAATGCTAACATCAAGCGTCAGATTGGCTACTTACCGGACGATTTTCCACTGTATGATGACTTAAGCGTTAAAGACTACTTAGAATACTTTGGCCAGCTATATTACCTGAGCCCAGATCAGCTAAAGCAGCGGGTGAGCGAAGTTTTGGCGCTGGTAAATCTGGAGAATAAGCGATACAGCATTATCAGCAGCCTATCGCGGGGCATGAAGCAGCGGCTGAGCCTAGCGCGTACGGTCATTCATCGCCCTCGTTTGCTGCTGTTAGACGAGCCAGTTTCGGGGCTAGATCCCATCGCTCGCATTGAGTATTGCAAAACGATTAAACGCTTGCAAAGTGAAGGAATTACGATTTTAATCTCGTCGCATATTTTAAGCGACTTAGAAGACTTTTGCACCACTATTGGCATTATGGAGCAAGGCCGACTGGTCGAAAGCGGTCGGTTGCAGTCACTGTATCAGCGAGAAGGGCAGCAGCTTTTAATCGCCATGCTAGAAGCAGACACGCGGCTAGAGATATTTTTACAGGAGCATCCGATGGTGACGACCTATGAGCGACTGAGCGATTTAAAGGGTGGCGGATGCAAGCTGGGAATGACGTTCACCGGAGCTGAAGCAGATGCTGCGGACTTGCTGCGAGTTTTAGTGACCGAGGGCATTCGCATCAGTGAGTTTCACTATACGCAAGAAACGCTGGAGGATATATTTGTTCGGCTGGGCTATCAGCAGACTTCTTAGATACTGTCAGCTGTTCTAAAACTGCTTCAATCATTTCGGTGCCCCTATCGTAAATCTCTTTTTTATCTTATGACTAGCTTTGCAGATCGGCTGGGGATGTTGAATCCTCAATTTTTAAGAGAATGTCGCGGTAGGCTGAAGCCGCGTAGCGTTATTGCGGCAGTGGGTCTGTCGTTAATCTTTCAGTTTCTACTGTATCTCTCTGTGATAGATGTCCCGCTAGAGTATCGCATGGAAGCCTATAGGAGCGTATGTAGGGCGCTAACCTGGGCGATTCCCTACGGTTTGTTTGTGCTGGGGGGATACTACATTGTGGATGATTTAACCCGAGAAGAGAAGCGCGGTACGCTGAACTTTATTCGCTTAAGTCCGCGTCCGGCCCGCGAGATTTTACTAGGAAAGCTGCTGGGTGTGCCTTTGCTGCCCGTATTGCTGGCGGCTACAGCGGTGCCTTTGCACATTGTTTCAGGGCTAATTGGCGGCAGCTCCTGGCTATGGATGCTGAGCTACTATTTGGCGATCGCCTTCAGCACAGCCTTTGTATTTTCTTTGGCGTTAATGTTTGGGCTAGTCGGGAGCAGTTCATCTCTGGGCAGGCAGCAAACCCTAAGCGCGATTGGGTTTGCAGGCATATCGCTATTGTTTATCACACCCGCTTTTATCCTTTGGAATAATGCCTCTATCTGGTGGGCTTTTGGCAGCGCTGCGCCGCTGTACGCTCCGTATAGAAATGCGACAACTAACCTTGAGTGGCTGTACTTGCCCATCGCAGATAACTTGGCGGTGGCGCATTTGTTTACGCTAGCGAACTTGGCGATCGCCACGCTGTTGATATGGCAGATAATGCTACGAAAGTTTCGCATTCCGCAGGCAACGCTACTGAGTAAGCGCATGAGCTACATCGGCGTAGCTTACTTAAACGTGCTGGCATGGGGATTTCTTCAAAACAGCAGAATTTCTGACGAAATTCGGGGCATATCGGGGCCTTTTGCCTTAATTGGGCTCAATATCATTATTTTTACCATACTAATATTTGCGCTTGCGCCTTCTCGTCAAACGCTGCTGGACTGGCTGCGCTACCGACGGCATAACTTAGCCGACTGGATTTGGAATGATAGCAGTCCTTCGGTAGTGGCGATCGCGCTTAACTGTGCGATCGCTCTCCTGCTCATTATCCCCTGGCTATTAATCGCGGATCTAGGCACGAAGACTCACACACTGCCGATTCTTCTCGTGGCGCTCAGCTTAGGCACCAGCGTTTTAAATTATGCAACGCTGGTGCAAATTGTGTTTAGCATGAAGCTGCGATCGCCCTTAATTTGGGCGGCGGGGATTGTTGCAACCGTTGCTTTTGTCCCCCCGATTGCATTGGCCATTCTCACAGATGGCGCAGGCGATCGCTCTACGGTGCTAATTGCCGTCTGGACATTCTTGGGTCTACCGTTTTGGGAAAGCCGCGAGCTAGTCAATGCATCTGCGGGCATTTTTATCGGCTGGGCTTTGCAGCTCGTTGTTTTACTGCTGCTGCTATCTCGCCTAGCGCGTAACCTAAAGCAGCTATCGTCTCGCAATGCGATATCGCTATAGATATCGCTATAGATTTAGAGCACTCAGACTTTAAAAACGCTCGAAGCGGCTGATGTAGATCACGAGATGCCAAACATATCTAGCTGTCCTTCACGTTGGGCTATGGAGGCTTCTTTTACAGTCAGGGAAGATTGTTCATTCATGATCAGATCGCTTGTAGCAGCTTGCTTTTGCCTGCTTGATGTTTTCGAGGCGGCGGGCAAACTCCCATTTTGGGCGCGTAGCCCTACTGCAATCGTGCTGTTCTGTTCTATTTGGCTCATCACCTGTCTGGCCCTGCTAATAACGGAAGGTGGCAGTCCGGCTAAGCGTCCGGCTTCGATGCCATAGGATTTATCTGCGCCGCCCGGTCGCACCTGATGTAAAAAGATGATTTGATCGGGCATTTCTTTGACGGTTACCTGATAGTTCTCAACGTTAGCAAGCAGGGAGGCTAGCTCGTTTAGCTCGTGATAGTGTGTAGCAAAAATAGTGCGCGCGCCGATTTCGCTGGCGAGATGTTCGGCAACGGCCCAAGCAATAGAAAGGCCGTCAAAGGTGGCGGTGCCGCGCCCAATTTCGTCTAGCAGTACGAGAGATTTTGGGGTGGCGTGATTGAGAATGTTAGCGGTTTCGTTCATTTCTACCATAAAGGTCGATTGGCCCGTCGCCAGGTCGTCTACTGCGCCCACGCGAGTGAAGATGCGATCGCACAGCCCTAACATCGCCGACTTAGCAGGCACAAAGCTTCCCACCTGCGCCATTAGCTGAATCAATCCTATCTGTCTTAAATAACAGCTTTTCCCGCTGGCATTTGGCCCGGTAAGAATAATTAAGTCCGGAGAAACTCTGTTGGTTTCGCTCGCTGGGCTATCGGTTACGCTGCCTAGCCCCGTGTCGTTTGGCACAAAAAAGCCAGCCGGAAGCGACTGTTCTACAACCGCGTGGCGACCGTCTTCAATAAATACGGGTCGCCCGGTGACGATTTCAGGGCGGGCATATCCTTGATAAATAGCGACTTCTGCAAGCGCGGCTAACCCATCAGCGGCGGCGACTTTTGCCGCGATTTGACGAATCAGGCCAACCTGTTCGGCCACCTGCTCACGCAAGTGAATGAACAAGCTGTATTCCAGCGCTTGAATTTCGCTATTGGTATTGTTTAATCGAGCTTCGCATTCTTTGAGTGCCTGGGTGATATAGCGCTCTTCATTGGTCAGCGTTTGCTTGCGAGTATAGTCATCGGGAGCCTGGGCCGACTTGCTGCGAGAGATGCTGATGTAGTAGCCAAAAGCTTTGGTATAGCCCACTTTTAGGGTAGATATGCCAGTGCGATCGCGCTCCGTTGACTCTAAGTTCGCAATCCACTGCTGATCGGTTACCACCTGCGATCGCAGCTTGTCGAGCGTGGGGTTAACGCCATCGCGAATGAGATTGCCTTCTGTGAGATACAGCGGCGGGGTTTCAACGAGATGCGATCGCAACACATCTCCTAGCTCAACTAGCGCCAAGGGCACAGACTGTAACGCGACTAAGTAGGGCGAGGCAGCATGGCTCATTAGCGCGGCTAAGTCCGGCAGCTTGGCAAAAGAATCGGCGATCGCCACCAAATCTCGACCGTTAGCCGTCCCCGATCCGGCTCTACCCGCTAGTCGCTCCAAATCATAAATTTGCTTAAGCAACTGCTGCAACTGTTGTCGTAGGCTGCCGTTGCTCACCAGCTCTTCAACCGTATCCTGCCGCGCTTTAATGCCCTCTATGTTCAAGAGCGGCTGCAACAGCCAGCGCCGCAGCGCCCTGCCGCCCATGGCCGTCACGGTTTTATCCAAAGCCCAAAGCAGCGATCCGTGAAAAATCCCGTCGCGACAGGTTTGAGTAATCTCTAAGTTTCGCCGCGTTTGATGGTCGATTACCAAATATTCTGTAGTGGAATAGGTCGAAAGATTTTGCAGCGGCGCAACGCTCTCTTTTTGAGTATCTTCTAAATATTCTAACAGTCCGCCCGCCGCGCGGGTCGCTAAAGGCAGGTGAGCGCAGCCGAATCCTTCGAGCGATCGCACCCGAAAACTCTCTAACAGCCGCTGCTCAGCCTCGGCTTTAGTAAATGGCGAGGGCCAGCGAAAGGTATAGCAAAACTGCGTCGGCAGGCAGTTGGGAAGCAGCGCCGACTTTTCTCCCGGCCTGAGCAGCGCCCCCACATCAGGCGCATTGCTAGGCACCAAAATCTCCGCAGGCTGAAGCCGCATCAGCTCTTGAGTCAGCTCGTCTAAACCAGCAGACTGCGTGGTCAGAAATTCGCCTGTAGACACATCGGCATGGGCCAAGCCCCAATGATCGCCCGCCATCACCACCGCCGCCAAAAAGTTGTTGCGTCTAGCGCTCAGCATCCCTGCTTCAATCACCGTGCCGGGGGTAATAATGCGGGTCACTTCTCTTTTTACCAGGCCAACCGCCTGAGCCGGATCTTCGACCTGATCGCAAATGGCCACCGCATAGCCTTTTTCGACAAGCTGAGTGCAGTAGCGCTCTAGCGCATGGTGCGGAATGCCCGAAAGCGGCACCCGGCCAATCGCCTTGCCCGAGTCTTTACTGGTCAGCACCAGCTCTAGCTCACGCGCGATCGTAATGGCATCTTGAAAAAAAGTTTCAAAAAAATCGCCCACCCGATACATTAGCAGCGCGTGAGGATGCTGATCTTTGATTTCTGCATAGTGACGCATCATCGGCGTCATATCCTCGCGATTGACCTCACGATAGTCCGCGTAGCGCACGGTATGCTTAGCCAAGCGCTCTGGGATGCCGTAGTTTTTAGCTTGGCTAGCAGCAGAATCAGTCATAAATACGGATAGATAAGGGGCGAACAGCTCTACTTTTATTTTAGGTGCTTACGTAGAAGGCGCATAGGTGAGGAACTATCTTCCCCACTTTGCGTTCTCTCTATGAATTGATCGGCGAATTGATCGGTGCACAAGCAAGTCTTCTCAAGCGGGATTATCTTCTTCGTTATATTCGCAGCACTGATGAATCAGCTTGGCAACAAGCCCTGTCCAGCCCGTTTGATGGCTGGCCCCAAGTCCTTCGCCCGTATCACCGTTAAAGTATTCGTAAAAGAGAAGGTGATCTTTCCAGTGCGGATCGCTTTGAAACGTTTCATTATGGCCATACACGGGGCGATTTCCCTGTTCATCTCGCAAAAAGGTGCTGACCATTCGCTGCTCTAGCTTGGTCGCAACGCCCCACAGATTCATCTCATCGCCTGATCCGTAAGGACACTCAATTTTAAAGTCATCACCAAAGAAATGATGGTAGCGCTGTAAAGACTCGATCAGTAAATAGTTGGTGGGAAACCACACCGGGCCGCGCCAGTTAGAGTTGCCGCCAAACAGCCACAGGCTAGACTCAGCGGGCTCGTAGTCTACCCGGTAGATTCTGCCATTCACATCAAAGGTGTAGGGATTGTCTTTATGAAAGCGAGAGAGCGCTCGAATGCCCGTCGGCGCTAAAAACTCGTGCGGCTTGAGCATTTTAGCCAGGATGCGTCTGAGCTTATCGGGCTTGACCACTGAGAGCAATCGCCGCTTTTGCACGGTGCCATTTTCGCCTTTTACTGCTGTGGCAATAATGTTGCGAGAAAGCTTAGGACGGTTGGCCTCGAACCATTCTAGGCGTTCTAAAAAGCCAGGAAGCCGCGCCATTAGTTCGGGCTCTATGGTCATAGTGGCATACAGCGGCATCAGGCCGACTAGCGATCGCACCTTAATCGGAAAGCGAGTTTTATCCGGCAGGTGCAGCACATCGTAAAAGAAGCCGTCTTCTTCGTCCCAAAGCTGAGTGGCGTTTTCACCCGAGGCGTTCATGGCCTCTGCGATGTAGATAAAATGCTCAAAGAATTTGGTGGCCATATCTTCGTACACCGGATTTTCTAAGGCAAGTTCTAGCGCGATCGCCAGCATATCTAAGCAGTACATTGCCATCCAGCTCGTACCATCGGCCTGCTCTAACCGACCGCCCGTTGGCAGCGGCTTACTCCGGTCAAACACGCCAATATTATCCAGGCCCAAAAAGCCCCCTTCAAACACATTGTTACCTTCGGTGTCTTTACGATTCACCCACCAGGTAAAGTTCAACAGCAGCTTTTGAAACAATCGCTCTAAAAATAGGCGATCGCCCTTCCCCGTCATTTTCTCCTCAATTTTATACACTCGCCAGGTTGCCCAAGCGTGCACAGGCGGATTCACATCGCCAAAGGCCCATTCATAAGCCGGTAGCTGCCCGTTGGGATGCATATACCATTCACGGGTCATTACATCGAGCTGCTGCTTGGCAAATTCAGCGTCAATCAGTGCCAGCGGCAGGCAGTGAAAGGCCGTATCCCAAGCGGCAAACCAAGGATATTCCCAGGTGTCTGGCATTGAGAGAATATCTTGGCTATCAAGATGATGCCAGTGTTTATTGCGCCCGCGCTTGCGCTCTGTCGGTGGCGTAATTGTGTCTGGATCACCCTTTAGCCAGGTGCTGACGTCGTAAAGATAATATTGCTTGCACCACATCATTCCGGCAAATGCCTGACGCTGCACGTTGCGCAAGTCTTCATTATGAACAAAGGGAGCGAGCTGATGGTAAAACTTGTCGGCTTCTTGCTGACGAGTGCAAAAAGTCTCTTCAAAAATATCACCTAGCGCTTCGTTTAGATCTGGGCGGTTGGACAGGCGCAGCTTAATAACTTGGCTCTCTTTAGGCGCAAGCTGTAAGAGATAATGTATGGCTGATTTTGTCCCCGTTTGCTGCGGGTTAATCGCCGCCGGGTCGTTCTCTACAAGGTAGTGATGAAAGGCGTCTTTAACGTAGGGAGAGGCGTTTTTTACATTAAACAGCAGCTCTTTATTGGTCTCATTGTCAGTAAATAGTAAGCCAGATACAGATTCTCGATTCTCTTGGAGATTTACCCATTGCTCGTTAGCTGAATGCCCAGGTTCATTGTGTTCAGGTTTATTATGGTCAGCGGTGGGCGTTTGGCAATACAGCCAAGACTCGCCTAGCTCTGGATGAAAGGTTTCGATGATAGATACATTGCGATCGCTGCGGCCAGCGGTGAGGTTAGGCTTAAGGCTAGGAACATCCCACGACCACGTATTGCGAAACCATAGGGTCGGCAGCAAATGCAGTTCGGCAGCTTCTGGGCCGCGATTAGTCACGGTGATTTTTATCAGCACGTCTTCGGCGTCGGCTTTGGCATATTCTACCTGCACGTCAAAGTAGCGATCGCCCTCAAAAATCCCCGTGTCCATCAGCTCAAATTCGGGCTGCTTGCGATCGCGCCGCTGACTTTCTTCCTTGAGCTGTAGGTACGGATACTCCGCCTGCGGATACTTGTACAGCGCCTTCATATAGGAGTGAGTTGGCGTACTGTCTAGATAAAAGTAATATTCCTTAAGATCCTCACCGTGATTGCCTTCCTCACCCGTTAGGCCAAAGAAACGCTCCTTTAAAATAGGATCGCGCGCATTCCACATCGACAGCCCAAAGCAGAGCAGCTGCCTGTCATCACAGATGCCTAAGATGCCGTCCTCACCCCAGCGATATGCTTTTGAACGCGCCTGATCGTGAGGAAAGTAAGCCCAAGCATTCCCTTCAGGGCTGTAGTCTTCGCGCACGGTGCCCCACTGTCGTTCGCTCAGGTAAGGCCCCCATTTTTTCCAGTTCGCCTGTTTGTCAGTATGTTCCTGAAGTCGGACTTGTTCGGGCGTCAGGGGTTGGCGCGTCATCTATACAGCTCTCTATATTCTCTACATATTGTTTTGTTCAAAGTCCGCCTGTAGCTGAGCGCTACGGGTTTCGCTCATGCGGGCTAAGCACTGATTTTTGTCCTTTACAGTCGAACGATAGTCCACTTCAAAGGCACAGTTGTAATCGCGATATTCTAGCCAAGCTAGCTGCACTTCGGTCAGCTCACTTTTTCTCACCTCGCTAATCACCCCCCTTACAGACTGGTAAGCTCGATTCAGCTGGGCGTCGGCCTCTGCGTAGCTAGTCTGAGGTGCCGCAGGCTGCTGAAGCTCTTGGGTTCGATTCGCTGTCTGCGCGCCCAGGCAGCCACTGTAAATCATGGGCTCAATCGAGCCGCCCTCAAACTGACCTCTGGCAAACGTACAGTCGAGATCGCGAAAGCTCAGCCAAGCCCCTTCAGCCGTCTCCAGCGACTGTTTTCCGCTGGCAGATAGCTGTGACCTGAGCGATTGATAGGCTTGATTCAGCTCAGCATCAGCCGTTTTATAGTCTTCGTGGGCGCAGACGTTCATTTCTGCTTGAGTCCCTGATTCATTGCAGATCACGCTAGGCGAAGAATCCGCCGCATTTGACTGGGCTGACGGCTGCTGTTCGGCAGACCCGCTAGCCAGAACAGTCGCAGAAGATTTTTCTAGATCCTGTTCAAGGGTGCTTTTAGAAGTTCCTTGGGGATCTGGCTGGGAGGCTTTTTCAAGAACTTGCCCAGGAACTTTTTGAGAGGTTACAGTCGTTGCACAGGCGACCAAGCTAATGGTGAAAGCCGATGCTATGATTTGCGCTAGTTTAGCCATGCTGCTTTTGCTCCGTCAGTTGCAACGGATTAACGTGGATTAAAGCTTTATTGATCGAAAATGGCCGCTTCTAGTTCCACTAGCGCGCTGTCTAAATTATCGTTGACGATTTTTAAGTCAAACTCATCAGCGGCGGCAAGTTCGGCTTGGGCTCTAGCCAAACGCTGGGCGATCGCCCCTTCCGAATCTTGACCTCGGCGGCGAATTCTTCTCTCTAAGTCTGCTGCACTCGGCGGCAGGATGAATATCTGCTTTGCGCCGGGAAAGCTCTGCCTAATTTGCCTTGCGCCTAGCAGCTCAATTTCTAGAATAACCTGTTGACTGCGGGCGATCGCTCGCTCAATCGGAGCCTTAGGGGTGCCGTAGTAATTGCCTGCAAACTCCGCCCACTCCAGCAAATCGCCACGCTCTAACATAGATTTGAACTGGCCTTTGCTCATAAAGCAGTAGTGCTGCCCATCGATTTCACTGGGTCGCGGGTTGCGGGTTGTTGCCGAAACCGAAACCTGCATAGTGGGATGACGCTGAAGCAACCGATTTAGCAAAGTACCTTTACCGACACCGCTTGGGCCAGCTAACACAATCAGGCTGCCATTTTGTCGGCCAGTGTGTCGGCTAGCCTGATAGCCAGTTTTATCACCAGCGTAGCCAGTTTTATTAGGGGCCTCCATGAAAGACTCTTTTTGCGGGCTGTGAAGGATAACCATAGATAGATAAGTAAAAACGTTGTAAGGCTTCGCGAGAGCAGTTACAGAAAATATAGCCAGAAGAGCCAGTGAAATCGACAAGTTTTGCTGCTTGTGAAGTGCCAGCAGATTAAACCGCATAGCGATCGCTCACTAAAGCGCCAAAGATTTCGCATTCTAGGGCTTTTCTGGGGCTCTTTTGGGGCTCTTTTGGGGCTTCGTAGCTGGTATACGGGTCTTTAGCATAGCAGTTTCAGCGGAGCCTCAAATTATTCCTGAATCGACCGCTTTTACTAGAAAAGATTCATAAGGAGGAGACATGTAGCCCCTTTGTCAACTCCTTTATTAGCTTCTCCGCAATTTTTTCGGCTTCCCCTCACTTTTCCACTCCTTTTGCATTTACTAGGGCAGCGCTCATGACCGCAATTCAGCCAAAATCTCGCCAGCTTCTGGGGGTCAACCAGCAAGCATATCAAGCGCTCAAGGCTTCTATGAGCTTAAGCTTGCGTCGTCAGCTTTTGATTGCCGTATGCGACGACGTAAGAATGCAAAACCTGCTAGCCGCCCAGCTTGAAAGAGATTTGGCCCAGCCCCCTGCGATCGCCCACCGCTTAGAGCGCCTGACGTTTGACGCTGAAGAAGGCAACTTACCTCAGCAGGTCGCTCGGTGGGTTCGTCATACCCTGCTCTTGGGCGACCCGCTGCCCGCCGTGCAGGTGCTAGGCATTGAGCAAATGATCCATCAGCCTGCCATCACACAGAATTATTTTTTGCGATCGCTCGAAAAAATAGAGGCGCTGCTTCCCCGACTCGATACTAGCCTGCTGGTATGGTTGCCGTGGCCCTGGCTGCGCACCATTCAACAGTCGTCTCCTACCTTTTGGAACTGGCGCAATGGGGTGTTTGAGTTCGTCAGCAACCCAACGCCCATAGCGCCGAACCAAACGTTGCAGCTAGAGTTCCCACCACTCTTACCAGAGCTAAACCGTGAACCACAAGCGGCTGACCGTGAAAGTGCGCAGGTGTTGGCTAATCAAAGCGAGTCTATTTCTCAAAATGGGTTTGCCAGCGAATCTGCCAGCGAATCTGCCAGTGAAAGCGAGCCCGTCAATCAGGGCAAACTGCCGCACTCCATTGCTGAGCAGCCTCCAGCAGATGACCTTTCAAGCAGCCTCTATGGAGAAGGTGCCAGCAGTGAGCCCGATGCTGCTTTGGGCAGTGTTTCGGCTACCGCTTCAGACACAAGCTTTCTAAATAGCCCAGCAGACTTTAACTACGATGCTGAGCTGAAAGCGCTGCTAGAAGAAGCCGCAGAAGAGCTGACAGAAGAATCCGTAGAAGAGCTGACAGAAGAATCCGTAGAAGAACCGACGGAGGCAAGCCGCCATTCTTCAGCAGCCGACGGTGCATTATTGGCGAGCCAAGTATTACAGACCGCTCCAGAGACTTACATGAGTGAAGTCCCACCTGAGCTGCTAAACGACGGCATAGAGGATACCGAATCTTTAGAGCCACCAGCAGATGACATAGAGGGTGGAAAAAACTCACAGAACATTTTTTCTCCGGGCGGACTGCATTCCATTGTCATCCAGGGCAGCAACGTTACTCAGTTAGGGGATGGGTCAGGGCTCCCTACAGATGAAGATGAAGAAAGCTATTCACCTTTTGACGCAATCGTTGATGATCTAACAGACGATTTGATGGATGACCTGACGACGGATGACCTGACGGTAGATGAAGCAGAGTTTGCCTCGTTAGATTGGGATGATTTTGTCGATGGCTCGAATAGCTCAGAACCTGATGCGATCGCTGAGCCTTGGAGGGATGATTCTGAAGCGCTGATGAGAGAGCTAGTTGAGCTGGTTAGAAATGAGCCCGTTCAAGGAATGCCCGTTCGACATCAAACTACTCAAAATAAGCCTGTTGAAAGTAGACCTGTCGAAATTAAACCTGTCGAAAGTGAGGCGATTAAGGCGATTGAGACAGTTGAGGCGGTTGAGGCGATTGAGGCGGTTAAGGCGGTTGAGGTGATGCCGCTGGAAGATGAGCAGATTCAAGTTCACCCAGTAGACCTTGACCTACTCCCAATAGAACAGCCATTAGAGCAGCCTCAGCCAGAACCAGAACAAATCCCAACAGAACAGCCGGATAGCACTCTTCAACAGATTGCTCGCTATTTTGCCACCGGCCTTAGCTACCGTAACCGGATAGAAGCGGGAGAGCGAAGCCTGGAGGTGATTGAAGCCGCGATCGCAGCCTACGAAAACGGTTTAGACCTGATGAGCGAGCCTCATCCCGACTGGATAACAGGGCTAAACGACTTAGGAACGCTCTATTGGCTAAAAGCGCAGCAGCAGAGCGACCAGCCACAGGCTATTGATTTGATGAATCACAGCATTCAGCTATATCAAAAAGCGCTCGAAAAAAGCCAAACGGCTTTGGGTGATGAGGTCATTCGCTCTCAGCCAGATATGATCAGCCAGCTATATAGCAATATGGGCGCGGTCTATACGGTGCTGGCGACTTTTCAAGATCCCATAGAGTATTTATCGAAGGCCGCAGAGACCTATAACCAAGCCATGCCGCTAATTTCTTTAGAGCATCAGCCCGAAGAATATGCAACGCTGCAAAACAGCCTTGGTTCGGTGCTGTGGAAGCTTTCTCACTACGACTCGGCGGCGGCTTATTTGCGCGATGCGATCGCTGCCTACAACGAAGCGCTACTCGGCTACAGGCCCGAGCAAAAGCCGCTCGACTATGCCGCCGTGCAAAACAACCTGGGGATCACCTACTGGAGCTTGGCCAAACATGAGCGCCCTGAGTTTTTGCTTAAGTATGCGATCGCCGCCTACCGCGACGCGCTCAACTACCGCACCGCCGAGGTAGATCCTGCGGCCTGTGCCATCTCCTACAACAACTTGGCCCTGGCCTACTGGGACTTGTCCAAACACAGCCAAGCAGACCTTGCTCAAAAAAGCCGCTATCAAAAGAACGCCATTACCGCTTTTGAAGCGGCCCTCAATATCAATAAGTCATCCGGCACTTTGAACGCAATGGACAGCGCTGCCATTTATCACTGCCTGGGAGATGTCCATGCGCAAACCATCGAAACGGCCCCTTCCCTCGTAGAAATTGGCCAAAGCCTGCAAAAATCTCTTTACAGCTACATCAAATCAGTGGAGGGACTGCCGACCGATTCGCCCGCCTATCCGGGCCGATTCGCGGCGGTAGTAGCCAACCTGAAGCTGCACTACGAAAAACTCGGGCTAGAAGGCCAGCAGGCTGCGCTTAATCGCGTTCCGCCTTTTCTATTGCCACAGGTGATGATGGCCCTTTAAAGGCGCTTCGCAAGAGAAAAAATATAGGCTAATCTCCGCTAGGCTAGAGAGGTCGTCGCGCCTGTTTTAGGGTCTCCCTCCATGCCGTTTTTTATCGTAGCTGCGATTGTCATTGCCTTTTGTGCGATCGCCTTTTCCATATTCAACAACCAGCAGGTCAGCGTCAATCTGCTGGTTTGGAGTTCTCAAGACTCTTCTTTGGCGCTCGTATTGCTCTCTACGCTAGCAATCGGCATTCTCATTGGCATGTTAGTTGTTTTACCCGCACTGCTCAAGCGGGGCTGGCGCATCTCGCGGGCCACCCGGCAAACCAGTGATTTAGAAGGACAGCTCTCTGAGCGCGATCGCCGCATCAGCAGCGAAGTGAGCAACGCCGAAAGGCTGCGACAGAGCCATGAAAACCTGCTGCGCTCTCTTAATATGACCGATGTTAACACAGGGATGCTCGACGCCAGAGTATTGTCTCAAACGCTCGCTGCGCTGATTAAGCAAATGAAGCTACAGCCCGGTAATCCTCAGTTTGACGCGATTGGAATGCTGATTGTAGACGCGCAGCGACAGCAGACCATCGGAGAGGTAGTGACCAACGAAAGGCAAAACGCGCAGCTCGATGTTGCGATCGCCACCGTCATCCGCCGCAGCGTCACCCTCGACACCTGGCTATACTGCGACAGCCGCGACCAAAACGGGGCGCAGTTTATGTGTGTGCTCACTGGCATGGACAAAACCGGGCTCAGGCACTACGGCGAAACCTTACGCGCTGCCCTCACCGACGATCCCTTAACGCTAGCTGATAAATCCGTCGTAGCCGTTGATGTAAAAGTAGGCGGAGCGCTGTGCGACAGAGCCCATCCCACCCTGCAAGAGCAGCTCATCATCAACACAGCCCGTCAAGCGCTAGCCGAAGCGGGAAAACCTTCCATGAACCCTATCAAAGGCTCCCAACCCGTCAAAATCATCCAGGTTACTGACCTGTAGCCCCCGTATGGGCTCCTCTTATGGGTGCCCTCTGCCTCTCTGTGCCCTCCGCCTCTCTGTGCCCTCTGCCTCTCTCTTGGTAAATGTCCTTTGCCTTGCTACGCCGCAGCCGCCTCTAACCAGCCGCCGCTCAATACAACCGTCAGTGCCATAAACACAATCATTAGCAGCCAAGTTGCCCGGTTCAGCGTATCTTCCGCGCTCTTGGTGCTGGTAAAAAGCTGAGCCTGACCGCCTAACGCGCCTAATCCGTCGCCTTTAGGACTGTGCAGCAATACTAAAATGCAAACGCCTACGGCAGCGATCGCCCAAATAACTTCGATAACCGTAACTACCATGACAACTCTCACAAAGGGCTAAAACTAGCCCCAAAAACTATAAATGCTTTTCAGATCACTTTAACGCATTCGACGCAACCTTGAATGGTAGGCACCTGTACAACTACCGCTGTAACGACACCTTCACAGGCGATCGGCTGGGCTTGTACTCCGCCGCAGGCTCCAAAATCATTGATCTTCCATTCATTTCACTCGGGATCGGCAATCGCAAAATCTGTAAAATAGTTGGCGCAACATCTGCCAAGCAGCCGCCTTCGCGCAGCTCAACATCGCTGCCGTGGCCGACAATCTTCAGCCCCTCACCCTCAACCAAAATAAAAGGCACCGGATTGGTTGTATGCGCGGTCCAAGGTTTGCCCTGCTCGTCATGCATATACTCTGCATTGCCATGATCAGCAATAATCAGCGTGGTTCCACCGACTCGACCAATCCCTGCAAGCAGCCGCCCCAGCTCGCGATCAACTTCCTGTAAAGCCGCGATCGTCGCCTCTATTTTACCCGTATGGCCTACCATGTCGGGATTAGCGTAGTTAATCACAATCAGCGAATACTCCCGCTTATTGCAGGCGCGAATAGCCGCCTCCGTCACCTTTTTGGCCGACATTTCAGGGTCACTGTCATAAGTTGCCACCATCGGGCTCGGCACCAGCTCGCGGTCTTCTCCAGGCAAAGGCTCCTCTAAGCCGCCGTTAAAAAAGTAAGTCACATGCGCGTACTTTTCCGTTTCGGCAGTGCGAAACTGCTTAAGCCCGTGGTCGGCAATCACCTCACCCAGAATATTATCCAGGCTCTGTGGCTCAAACGCTACGCTGACAGGCAAAGACGGGTCGTATTGGGTCATCGTCACAAAGCTCAGTGGCAAAACAGGATCTCGCAAAAATCCTTCAAACTCACGCTTCACAAAAGCCTGAGTGAGCTGCCGCGAGCGATCAGGACGAAAGTTGAAAAATATTACCCCATCACCCGCTTCAACCGTGCCCGGTGCTATGCGTACAGGTTCGACAAACTCATCGGTAATCCCAGCCGCATAAGAAGCTTTCAATGCCGCCAGCGCAGACGTTTTCGATGCTGCGCAATCATCAGCGGCAGGCGCGACCACCAGAGAACTCGCTTCAGTCATCACTTTGTACACCTTTTCAATGCGATCCCAGCGATTGTCACGATCCATCGCATAGTATCGACCGCTCAAGGTCACCAGCCTGCCGATCCCCATCTCGTCTACAGCGGCCTGCAGCTTTTGCAGCGAAAATATGCCGTCACTGGGCTTCGTATCACGCCCATCTGTAATGACATGAATGCACACTTCTGCAACGTCTTGGGCCTTAGCCATTTCTAGCAGCCCAATCAGATGGTCAATGTGCGAGTGCACCCCACCGTCAGAGCACAGCCCCACCAGGTGAAGCTTGCTCCCGGCATAGCGCACCTTTTGGCACACCTCTAGCAGGGCTGGGTTTTCCTGAATGCTTTTGTTCTCAACCGCATCTGAAATTCTGACTAGCTCCTGGGGCACTACTCGGCCAGCGCCAATATTAAGATGCCCCACTTCCGAATTTCCCATTTGGCCGTTGGGTAGGCCCACCGCCTTGCCAGAGGTATTAATGGTGGTGTGCGGATAAGTTGCCCAGAGGCTGTCCATTACTGGCGTGTGAGC
>JBARVS010000199.1:0-4514 GCA_049646385.1 Phormidesmis sp.
GGTCGCGGGCGACCTTTAGCCGCTGCTCTGCGTTGTGCAACTGCCGCTCTAAACGTTCGTTGCGCTCGGCGGCATCCAGGAGTTGAGCCATCTTCTCTTTGTGTGTCCCTTCGCCGAAGGCTTCAAACCGTTCTTTCAGTAAGCCATCTACGTGAACGGTCGTCCGCTTTGACGCTTTGGGTCGTTTCGCCTTAGCCTTCAGCTTGTCACGCAGCAAGCCAATAGACAGCGGGTGGCCGTCAGCGTCAACGCAGTAATAGTCTTCGTAATTGGCGGCGCTACCGGCACTCTGATGGCCTAGAAAATCTTCTGCAAATGATCCGATTGATGTTTCCGCTGTGCCGAACAAATGGTAGGCGATGTTGGTGTAGGCGGCGCGGAGGTTCTTTGCACTAAGCTGGGTCTCGCCCAGTGGCGCTGGCAATATCCCTTCGGGGAAAACATCACGCACCGCGCGGTTGACAATCGCATTCAGCCGACTATCCACCGCTGTGTTCTCGGCTTCCTGTAGCTCTCGAACGCTCGCTATTCGTCGGAATCGGGTGAAGGCGTCTATCAGTAGGTGCGTTCTTACTAAGGAGTAAATCGGATAGGCGATTGCGCGATCCGATCTGCTCTTAAGTTGACCGCTGAATTCCAGTTGATAGGAGCCGGTCTGGGTGAACTCCGCTGACTTTAGAATCTCCGTCGGGCGGCGTCCGGTTAGAAGGATGATCGCCGCTGCCACTTCCCAGGTCGATTTTGATGATAAAGCTGTGACAGCGGCGTCAATCACCGGCTGGGGTTCAAAGGCGACTCGTTGGCGGCGCTGCGCTTTGGTCTTGGCCTCGGTCAGGGCTTGGCGGGCGCTATGGAACTCGCTGCTGTAGTTCATCCACTTCAAGGCTAGGTGCTGGCGTACCGGGCCGTCTTGCGTCTCTTGCTCGTAGAGGACTGATGTAGGGAAAGGACGATCTGCTGTCATCAGGGCGATCGCCTTCCGGTACTTCGTCATATACGCCGCTCGCGTGTTGTCGTTGCTGTATTGCTGCTCGAACCACCCCTTCTCTTCGATACATAGATGCTCGATGCCCCTAGCTGTCGTCGTGCCACCTAGTTTTGCTAAGAACAGCGCCATGTGCTGTTGCATGGTCTTTGACAGCCGTAGGACGCTGACGTACTGTTCGTAGTCTTTGACTCTCTGCGCTTTCACTACTTGCATATCAACTAGAAGAATAACTACTTACAGTATAACAGAGAAAGGAGAAGTGTAAGTAGTTGAGGAAGAAGGAAAAGGAGAGGCGTGGTTAAAAGCCGGGTGACACTTTAGATCGAGCGAGCCGTCTTAAAGCTTGTTGTCTTCCTAACATGTGATCGCTTTCAGCGAGCGTCGCTATCACCCTGATGAGTCCAACCCTTTCTATCGCCGCCAGCCTATCACCGGAGATTCGCCAAGACATCGGCATCCAAGTACTTTCGGGTACTCAGCCCATCAGCCACCTAGCCGCAGCGCACCAAGTCAGCCGGAAGTTCATCTATCAGCAGGGCGACAAAGCCCAGCGTTCCCTGGATGAGTCGGTTGCCCCATCCGCTGGTAATGACGAGGTGCTGTTTCATCTACCCGTGACCAAAAGCTGGCTGTATCAATTGATTCTGGGATTAGTGCTAATCTGCCACAGCTCGTATCGTGGTGTCGTCGAGCTGTTTCGCGATCTGTTTGATCTGCCGATGAGTATTGGCACCGTCCATAATCGGCTCGAATCAGCAGCCGTGACGGCCACTAAAATGAACCAAAGCCAAGACCTTTCTGGCATTGAGGTGGGATTATTAGATGAGATTTTCCAAGCCGATAAGCCTGTCCTGGTCGGTGTAGATGCGGCTTCGACCTACTGCTATCTATTGAAAGGCGTCGAACATCGGGACGAAGAGACCTGGGGCTGTCATTTGCTGGACGTGATGGCGCAAGGCTTCGAGCCAAAGTACACGATTGCTGATGGCGGTAGTGGCCTGCGGGTTGGTCAGAAAGCCGTCATGCCATCAATCCCTTGTCATGGCGATGTCTTTCACATCCAGCGACAGTTTGGCCAAGTTCTCAATGGCCTAGTCCGTCAAGCGCAAGGGGCCACCGCCCGCCGTATCAAAGTCGAACAACAGATAGCCAAAGCGAACCTGACACCCGCGACCACTCGCAAACTACGTATTCAGCAGGTGAAGACCACCCGCCGAGAAGTCGGACTACTGGCTCGTGTAGAAGATGTCAGAACATTGTTGCAGTGGTTCTCGCATGATGTACTTATGCTCGCTGGCCCTGAACTGAGCGTTCGTCAAGAGCTGTTCGACTTCATCACAACAGAACTCAAACAGCGCGGCGGGAAATCGTATCCAACTATTCGTAAGCTCGCAACGGCACTGCACAATCAGCGCGATCAATTGCTGGCCTTTGCCGGTGTCCTCGACCAGAAGTTGGCAGACATCGCCCAGCGCTTCGAGCTACCACAGCAGGCGGTGCGCGATGTGTGTTTGCTGCATCGAAAGCTCAACACCTCGAATGCCTACTGGGAACGGTGGAACGATTTACACAGTCAGCTTTCAGCCAAGTTTTATGAGGTGATGCAGGCCGTAGATGAAGCGCTCAAGCAGACGCCCAGAGCCAGCTCGATGGTGGAAACCCTCAACTCTCGGTTACGCAACTATTTCTTTCTGCGACGGAGCCTCGGCGATAACTATCTCAATCTCTTACAGTTCTTCCTCAATCACCGACAGTTTATGCGGTCGCTGAAGCCAGAACGAGTTGGCAAAAGTCCTAAAGCATTACTGACGGGAAAGCTGCATCCACACTGGCTCGAATTACTGGGCTTTAAGCGATTCCAGAGAGCTTAGACACTGACGCAATCAGTGGGCTGGGCCGTCTGTATGACGGTCTATTTCGTGCTGCGAGTGTTACCCTAAATCGGGCATTTTTGAACCCTGCCTCTCCGAGGCTAGTCGAAGGATAGGGTGACGAGTGGCGCTGTACAGTCAACCACCACAGAAGCGGCTAGCCCACCAACTCCCCAAGCACGAACAACCAGACAGGTTGAACCACCGTGATTTTACCCTCCTGACAGTCGGAAGGACAACATCATCTCTTGATGAGTCTGTGAAGCTTTTATGGCTGGTGGCGGTCGCCTTCTGATTGAGCTTGCATCGCTGGGAATTATGCAGGCACTCATCAATAGCCCTCGCTTCGCTCAAGCGAATAGCCTGACCCTTGAGACTACATCACCTACTAGCTGCTGCCCTACTGCCAATACTTTTTCTATCAGCCCCGTCGTATAGCCAGGAGTCACTACCTACAGGTGACAGTGAATCTTCGATAAAAAGGATTGAAGCTGTAAAGGATTCGCAGGGGCGTGTGATTGGTATTCAGGCTCTTGATGAAGACGGTGTGGTTATTGAACCTCATATCAATAATACGGTGATTGATACAGGCGAACCTCCTGTATTACCTAGTGAACCGATGCCCGATTTTACGGGCGACTTTAGAACGCCTGCTGAGAGACGAGCAGCAGAAGCTTATGAACGTGCTGAAGCTGAGAGACTTGCTGATGAATTAGCTATTGAAGAGCAACCTGTAGAACCTGCTGAGATTCAACAGCCTGCTATCAGCGAGCCAGTCATTAAGGAGCCAGTCAGCCAGCCGCAGGCAATACCTAAGGCGATAACGGTGATGATAGTAATCACCTTGGCTCTATCATCATTGGCACTTATCGGTGTATTGAGAAAACAGTATTCAACCAGACATCCACAATCTGACGCTATTCGCCAATGCGAAGCTGAGGCTATCGAACCAGGAATAAAAGAAAGTGGACAACCAATCGAGAAGAAAAACAATGCGCTGCTGTGGACAGTGGCTGGTATGGCTCTTTACTTTGGTGTAACTAGGGTAGTCATCCCTTCTTTAGTAATCACGTATGGCGTCCTTCAAGCAGACCAGGAAGAAGTCAAGAACCTAACTGCTCCATCGAATTGATAGGGCTTGTCTATGGCCCTACTATCCCGCTTACGCGGGAAGCTAGGTGACACTGAGACCACTCTGTGAGCTTCTACGTCTACGCTTATTCACTCGTTTAGATATCGGTGGTAGCCCATTCAGAAGCGGCCTGAACCTATCAATCATGTACGCTTCAATCTTCTCAGCTTTGGTGTTGCTTTTCTTGCGCTTACTCTGCATCGTATGCATCCCTGCTTTTATCCTTTGCACATAGTCAGATGACTGGTGCGCAGTAAGCAACAGTCGGTCAGTTGCTCTAGTCATTGCTACATAAAATAACCGCATTTCAGCGTCTAGGTAATCTTTCGAGTAGGGCAAGTAGCCGATACCCGGAATACAAACCGCTTCAAATTCTAGACCTTTGCTCGAATGCATTGTTAGCAGCTTTACGCTATCCAATTCGGGATGATAAAACCGACTGCGATCATTTTTGTTCAGCCACTCTACAGGTACACCCGCCTGCATTAGCTGGCGATATAGTACTTCACCCATAAACTTCGTA
>JBARVS010000200.1:0-5068 GCA_049646385.1 Phormidesmis sp.
TACGAAGTCCGCTATCGTCGTCGAAACGGTGAAGTATTCATTGGTGAAACAATTGGCAGCATCGTCAAAAATAGGCAAGGGCAAACGCTAGGGTACCTTGGAATTATTCGAGATATCAGCCACCACAAGCAAACAGAAACCGCCTTGCGAGACAGTCGCGCCCGCTATCGCGCTTTGTATGAAAAAACGCCGATTATGCTGCACTCGGTAGATGCGCAAGGATGCATTGTTGATGTTAGCGACTATTGGTTAGAAAAACTTGGTTACAATCGGCCTGAGGTCATTGGGCGCAAGTCTACTGACTTTTTGACGCCTAAATCCCAGCAGGATGACAAAGAGGCGGTGCTGCCTAAACATTTTTTGACAAGCAATCATCGCAATGCGCCTCATCAAATAGTGACTAAAACAGGCAAAACAATGGATGTGTTGCTCTCAGCTTTGATGGAGCGAGATGAAGATGGCAATGCGGATCGCACTTTATCGGTGATGGTAGACGTAACTGAACGTAACCAAGTAATGGCCGAGTTGAGGGCCAGTGAGTTTCGCTTTCAAACCTTTATGAACAACTCTCCTAACCTGAAGTTTGTCAAGGAAGCCGATACGGGAAAGCTAGTTTTTATCAATCAAACGTTTGAGACTTTTTTTCAGATAGAAGCGAGCGATCTACTAGGCAAAACGGACTTTGACTGGCTGCCTTTTGACGTTGCTCAGCAAAATCGAAAGAACGATCTTAAAGCTGCTGAAGTGGGTGAAGCTATTCAGCTCACCGAATCTGTTCCAGATGTCAAAGGCGTTCCTCAAGAGTGGATGGTGCTTAAGTTTCCGTTTCACGATATTAACCGCAAGCTGCTCATTGGTGGAATTGCGGTTAATGTCACCGAGCAAAAGCGTCTAGAGCGAAGGCTCCATGAGGAGAGGGAGCTAGCGCAGGTGACGCTTCATTCGATTGGCGATGCCGTTATTACAACCGACGCGGCTGGAATGGTGACCTACCTTAATCCGGTTGCTGAAAAGCTCACTGGCTGGGCTCAGTCCCAAGCTCAGGGCTTGGCTCTTTCAGAAGTTTTTATCATTTTGAATGAGCATACCCGTGAGCCAGTTGAGAGCCCAGTAACGCTGGTGCTACGAGAGGGCAAAACTGTCGGCATGGCGAACCACACTATTTTGGTGGCTAAAGATGGCATAGAGCGAGGGATTGATGATTCTGCAGCGCCGATTCGCGATCGCGACGGCACCCTCATTGGCACAGTTTTGGTATTTCATGACGTTACCCAAACCCGGCAGCTAGCCAGCCAGCTCACTTGGCAGGTCGGTCATGACGAACTGACTCACCTAGTTAACCGTCGCCAGTTTGAACAAGAGCTAGAAAACGTGCTGCGCCCCCGGCAAAAATCTGGCGTACTCTGCTATCTAGACTTAGATCAGTTCAAGCTCATTAATGATAGCTGCGGTCATGCGGCGGGTGACCAGCTATTACAGCAAATTGCCAGTATTTTAAACCAGCAGGTGCGAGAGAGCGACACCGTGGCCCGCTTAGGCGGAGATGAGTTTGCCATCTTACTGCGCGAGTGCTCGCTCACCTTTGCCCATCAAATCACCAATCTGATGTGCCAGCGCATTCAGTCGCTAGGCTTCGTTTGGGAAAATCAAACCTTTTCAGTAGGCGCTAGCATCGGCCTCGCTGAAATTACCTCCGATAGCTATGACGTCACAGAAATTATGGCATCAGCCGATGCTGCCTGTTACGCCGCCAAAGCAGCCGGACGCAATCGGGTGCATATTTATCGCGTGGATGACGCTAGCCTCTCTCACCAGCGAAGCCAGCAGCGGTGGTGTCTACGGATCGATCAAGCGCTCGAAGAAAATCGCTTTCGGCTATATCACCAGCCTATTGTTGCCGTAGATACCGAGCCTGATAGCCCCTCTAATAGCGCTGCTAAAACCTATCAGCACACAGAAATTTTGCTCAGGCTGCTAGACGAGCAAGGTCAAATAGTGGCACCTATGGCTTTTATTCCAGCCGCCGAGCGCTATCACAGAATGCATTTAATTGATCGATGGGTAATTCGCCAATGCCTAAACGAACTTAGCGCCGCAGATTCTAAAGCTTCTTGGGCCAGCTCTAAAGGGCTTTACAACATCAACCTTTCAGGTGCGAGCTTAAACGATGAAAGCTTCTTGTCTGACCTACAATCAACGCTGCAAAAAGGTGATGTTGATCCAACCATCATTTGTTTTGAAATTACTGAAACAGCCGCCATTTCCAATCTTCATGGCGTCACAAACTTCATGAATGCGCTCAAGCAGATCGGCTGTCGGTTTGCCCTAGATGACTTTGGCAGCGGCATGTCTTCCTTTGGCTATCTCAGACAGCTGCCTGTAGACTACATTAAAATTGACGGCAGCTTTATTCAAAACCTGGGTGACCCGCTCAATGCAGCCATTGTGGGCTCAATTTGCCATATTGGTCAAGCGATGAATCTTGAGATAATTGCCGAGTCGGTTGAAAGTGATGCTGCTCGAAGCCAGCTCAAGGCGCTGGGCGTTGACTATGTGCAGGGGTTTGGAATTGCCCGACCCATGCCTTTTTCTCTATTAGCTTGACTAATTTTGGCTTGACTGATTTTAGCTTGACTAATTTCATATCGATCAGGCTTTGAAGAGCCTAACAGAAAAGATTTCAGCCTCTTGTCTGGCAGCTATCCTTTTACTCTGACCTTTTGCGCGGAGGGTTGCGAGTATGATTCAAGAATTGACCAAAATAATTTGATGGTCGCCACCAATAAGATCGTGATAATTCCCAACGTCAAGGTTGTGCTAGGAATATGCACAACCGCTAGGGCGATACCGATTAGTATGAGCAAAAGAATGCTCTTATCCATCACGTCACGCCTCCTATGTAAAACAGCTCCATTACTTCTTTATGATAGCGGCTGAGCCTAACGAGTGACTTCTGGGTAAACCGAACCTTAGTAACGCTTAATCTTTCTAATTTTGCCTTAATACTGGATGCAGCATTTTTCTTTGCAGGTGAGGCAGCATGAGGGAGGTTAAATGTCTTCGGGCTGCATTCCAGATACGACTGGCGCTGTGTTGCTAAGCTTCAGCTCAGGGTGATCTCCTTCGGTTTGGCGACAGTTCCACTCATTTTTAAACAGCAAAACAGGGCGATTATAGCTGTCTTTAACGGTGGCCGTATTAAAAATGCGGCCTGCTTTTTCTAAGGCTGGCCAGCCCCCCGTTACCCAGCGAGCCACACTGTAGCCAATCGGCTCTAGCAGGGTTTCTACGTTGTATTCGTTCTTTAGCCTGAACTGTACGACTTCAAACTGAAGCTGACCCACAGCGGCCAAAATGGGATCTCGGCGCGATTCGTCAGCAGAGTACATAATTTGGACTGCGCCTTCTTCTCGCAGCTCAGAGACGCCTTTGCGAAACTGTTTGAACTTAGAAGGATTGGGGTTTTTAAGATAGGCAAACATCTCGGGCGAGAAAAAGGGAATGCCTTCGTACTCCAGCTTTTCGCCTTGATAAATGGTGTCACCAATGGCAAAAATGCCGGGGTTGTTAAGGCCAATCACGTCTCCAGGATAGGCGACTTCTAATGATTCGCGGCCCTGGCCAAATAGCTTTTGTGGGTGAGAGAGTCGCACGTTTTTGCCGGTGCGGGCGTGGCTCACGATCATGTCTTTTTCAAACTTGCCGGAGCAAACGCGAATGAAGGCAATGCGATCGCGATGTCTGGGATCCATATTGGCCTGTAGCTTGAACACAAAGCCTGAAAACTCTTCATTTGTAGGCTTTATCGGGCCAATCGTGCTCTCATGCGGCCCTGGCTTGAGGCCATAGTCCAAAAAGGCTTCTAAAAATAGCTCGACGCCAAAGTTAGTCATGGCGCTGCCAAAGAACACAGGCGTCATTTGACCCGCATGTACCATTTCAAGATCTAGCTCGGGGCCTAGCTCATCGAGCATTTCTAGCTCTTCTTGAAACTGCTCAAATAGGTCGTTATCATTAATCAGCCTCTTTAGCCGAGGATCGTCTAATCTCATTACGGTATCTTTGGCTTCTTTGCTGCCGTGGGCCGTACGCTCGAATAGGTGAACTCGGCGATCGCGTCGGTCAAACACGCCTTTAAATCTGTCGCCCGCGCCAATCGGCCAGTTCACCGCATAGGTCGTCAGCCCTAGCTCCTGCTCAATTTCATCTAATAGCTCTAGCGGCTCGCGCCCAGGTCGATCCATCTTATTAAAGAAGGTAAAGATTGGCATATCGCGCATTCGGCACACCTCAAAAAGCTTGCGCGTCTGCGGCTCTAGCCCTTTGGCTGCGTCTTCTAGCATGACGGCATTATCGGCGGCGGCTAGGGTGCGATAGGTGTCTTCACTAAAGTCTTGGTGACCGGGCGTGTCGAGCAGATTAATTCGGTAGTCGTCATAGTTAAATTGCAGCACCGTTGAGGTAATTGAAATGCCGCGCTGCTGCTCTAGCTCCATCCAGTCAGACACCGCATGTCGCTGCGCTCGCCGCGCTTTCACCGAGCCCGCCTCATGAATAGCGCCCCCATACAGCAGCAGCTTTTCAGTCAGCGTTGTTTTACCCGCGTCGGGGTGAGAAATAATCGCAAAGTTGCGACGCTGTTCTACGGCTTCGGCAATTTCGCGGCTAGGCGCAAGGGTGGAGATCATTAATCAGAAATTATTTAGCTTGACAAAATAATTGTAGTGCTTTCTGCGAAGAGGGCGCTTTAGCTCAGGCTTCAACAGGCCAAACCCGATTAAAGCAGGTAAACCCCGATAATGTAACGAAATTCAGTAGATATGCCCGTTTGTATAAAAATGCACTAATGTTTGTACGATGTTCGCTACCTAGATTCGCAGGGCGGAACACTTTGTCTGTAGATAGAGACTTAGCCTATATCTTTCAGTGGCCAGCATTTAACAAGAGCAATAGAAGGAAAGTGCTAGGCGCTAATGGCCCCTGCGCTTTCTGTGACGAGATAAATCCATTCTCTGCCAGCTATAAGGAGCGGTGTAAAAATGTCTTTGGTAAAAAAATGTATGGCCGA
>JBARVS010000201.1:0-3102 GCA_049646385.1 Phormidesmis sp.
TCGAGGGCTTTGGCGAGTGCGTAGCCTTTGCCAGCGCGGGGGGCTCCGAGTAGGACGGTGCTTTTTAGCTCGCTGGCGATCGCTCGACTAATATCATGAGTTAGCAGGGCGGGCGGGGCTTCGATAACTTCAGCCGTCTTCAGCAGAGTCGCGGGTTTCATGGCCTCGTAAATGAGCTGCTGGCGCTGGTTGTCGCTGATATCGCGAAAGTCTTGCAGTACCCGATCATGAACGGCGAGGTTTGTGGCGGTGGCGCGACTGGTTGCAGTGAGGGCGGCGGCGGCAAGAATCAGCGCAGTCTTTGCGGGGCGATTGTCGCGGGTAATCGGCGACATAGCGAGGCCAATAAGAGCCAGGGAGAACGCCCAGGTGATTAGGCTGACGATTCGCGACTGATTGGCCTGCCGCTCGCGTTCGGCGACTTCGGTGGAAAGATACATCATGACTACTAGGACACTGCGATCGCAGCACCAATAAATAAAAGCAGGAATCTGATCAGGCCGTGAGGGGCCAGAGCGGGGCGGCGATCTATCACTGCGCCGATAAGTGTGGCGAAGCTGATGAGCGGTACCCCTAAGAGCAGGCCAATCGCCCAGGGCGCGGCTCCCATATCGAGGGCAAGGCCAGCGATAGAAAAGGCGGCGGCGCAGTAGACTATCCAGCTCGAAAGATCCACCCACAGGCCACGGCTAGAGATGGCGATCGCGTTAGCCAGTCGTGAGGTTGTTTCACTGTGGATATTGACGCGGTTGGTGTCGAGTACGACCTGCTCAACGTTGTGACCCAAGGCGTTTTGATTTTCTATCAGGATTTTGGGGGCGGGCATGGCTACTCGACTTGAATGAATGAGCGCGTACGGTCTACCCGTCCTACTGAGTTTGAGTAGGCGGTGAGCGAGATGCTGAACATTGATGCCGCCACTAGAAAGCTGATGGCGATGACGGCGGCTAGGGTCAGCGGCAGCGCGGCGGGTAGATTGGGCAGTTTTAGCTGCTGGGGTGGAATACCCCGGCTTTTAGCGGTTTGGTATTGGGCGGGGCGGGAGTCAATATCTTGCTGAATGATGCGCGGGGGGTGTCCCTGAGAATGGAGGATCTGCACCTGATAGCGTTTGCCGTCAATGGTGACGATGCCTTGGGTGGGTCTCTTGCTGAGTTCACTGTTTGTTTTATTCACGGCTTTTGTTTGAGTCGGTAGGTTCGCATTCTGTCGTAGCCAACGGTCTTATCAAGAAGTCCTTTATTGTCAAGGGCTTTGATTTGTCGATCGCTGATTCTGTCGGGGTGAGCCCGTCGATTAGGCTGAATCAGCATGTGGTTGAGGATGTAAGCCCCGTCTGCCATCTGTTCGAGAATTTCCTTTTGTTTCATGAGTCGGCGCGGTACCAAGCCGGAACGTTGGTGCGCTTTGCCCAGTTGTAGAGCGCGCGATCGCGGGTCGATTTCGGCAGGCACTCTACACCCGATTGCAATTCGCGGGCGGTGCTCGGTGGCAGTTGGGCCAGCTTTTTAGCAAGCTCCTTTTGTTCGCTGACGGTGAGCGGCGCGGCGGCTCCTTGCTCTGGAGTATTATTAGTCATGAGAATCCTTTGTTTAGATGAAGGGTTTTTAGAGGTGCGATCGCCGCTTTTCTCTCTGTGCTTGGACGTGCTGCGGAGTGGGCGGCGATTGTGCTGTGGAATGTGCGGATTTAACTAGCAGGCGGGGCTCGGGAACTATTAGAGGGCACGTCCAAGGGAAAATTTATGGCTACGTTTCTGAAGGTTGCAGGGTTCATTGCTTTAGGTGTGGTTGCTTTGTGGGTTGGGGTTGCGGTGCTTCACGCAGGGCTAGAGGTAACGGGTGACTTGTTCTACTGGTTTAGGCGAGAGTTTTTACCGGGGTTAATATGGGCGGTGCTCATCGGGCTTGGGTTATGGGGTGCTTGGGCGTTGCTGTTCGGCCCTGATGAGGCTTAAGAGATGGCGTTAGTGAAAGGGCTTTATGTAACCTGTGGCCTGCTGTCGGCTTTGGCCTTGATGATCTGGGTGTACGAGCATAAAACTAAGAAAGATATCCTTGCAGATGACCCGAAAGAACCGCGCTATCTAAGAAGGCTCAAGGCATTAGGGCGCATCGTCCACAGGGTTTTAGACTTTATTGTTAGGGCACTGCCTCGACATCCTCAAGACTTCTAGGCATCCGGGGCACGGCCTCATGTGCCCCGGATGAAGAGATTAGTCGAGCTGGGTGATGTCGAAGCGCTTAGGCTTTACGGTGATTTGTTTGCTGTGGCTTCGGCGGCGTCTCGATCCTTTGGGAATGAGCTGCTCGCCCAGAGCACCGCTAAACATCTTTGTGGCTCCGCCAACCATTTCCTCAAAGCCATCATCGATGGAGATCGCCCGCTCCTGATCGGACATAGTTACTTCTCCTGTGAGGTCTTCAAACTGGAATCGTTGACCGCCGAGCATCTCAGATAGATATTTTTGGGCGATGAGGCCAGCGGCGTTCATGGCTAACTGATTTTGTCGTTCGATATCCATTGGTGGTATCCTTGTTCTAGATTTATGCAAAAGGCGGCTGCCCTCCCTGGTGGAGAGCGACCGCCTTTTACTTTGCAAAGATGTATATTCATTGAGCGTGCCTACTGGTACTAGGTGCGTCAGCCTCTCGCCGGGTGTCCGGTGGGGGGCTTTATTTTTCGGTCTTCAACTCTTCAAAATCGTTGGCGAGCTCATGAATGGAGCAGTCCAAAAGTTTGCAAAGCACTGAGAACAGGTGAGGGGTGAGTTTGGGCGTCGTTGTCCCTTGCTCCCACTTCGATATAGACCTAGTGCTAATTCCTGTAGCCTCACATATGTCTTTCTGGGTGAGTCCTAGCTCGCGTCTTCTTCTCACGAATCTGCTCTCAAGATTGGGTTCTACCATTATACCTGAACCTGTATTCACGTGAACACAAACTCAGGTACAATCTTAAGATACCTGAGTTCATATTCGGGTTGCAATATCTGCGCGGGTTTCTGGCTTCCATTCCTTCGCCCGTGCAGATATGCCAATAATCCCACCCTTTACAGGGCAAAAAAAAGCAGCCCCGAGGAGACTGCCCTAAGTCTTTATTCGA
>JBARVS010000202.1:0-3641 GCA_049646385.1 Phormidesmis sp.
ATTGATCTGAGGGGGGGCAATGCTTCGGCTAACGGGGTTAATTCATCTTTGCGATCGCCCATCCTCAACACCCGCAGCGTTTCACCCGCAGCTAGCTGACGTTGATAGGCCGCTACCACTTGCTCAACCGCCGCAGCTAGCCCTGCTTTAGCCCCTATCAGCTCAGAAAATCGGCTTTCTTCATCACTTCGTAAAATAATGCCAAACCCCATCTCTTCAGCAGCCTTCATCAAAGCTGTTGGCTCCACCGCTTTGGGCGTCATAAATAGCTCGCTAAATTCTCTGGCTTTGGCCCGGTGAGCAGCGTCTTCTGAAATTTCTAAAAACTGCTGTAGTTTTGGCACTGTAAAATCGCCGAATCCCTTTAAAGGATGACCAAGCAAGTTAGCTAATACTCGTAAACCAGCTCTGGCCTGGACATAAGGACAGCCTAGTTCTTGAACGTAGTAGTCACCCTCTTGCTCGCCTAAGGCTGGGTTGAAAGGATTATAAGCAGCTGAAGAAAAAATGCCGCTGCCGCTTTCTGTGATGAAAGGATCAATCCAATTTAGCTGCGCTCGGATGGGTTCTAGCTCAGCGCGATCGCGCCAAGTAAACGCAACCACCGACACTCCTTTTTCCTTCAGGCTAGCCATCATCTGCGGCAGCGACGGATCTGCCTGCAGCGCCGTCAAAAACGCCCCGTCCCAAGCCGTTAAAACTATTTGATTAGCCATATCGTCAATCCTCTGTGCTAACTCCTTGCAACGGAGCCATCACAACAATAAACCTTTGTTGGCTATGCTTAAATAGGCAACCGAAAGATAGGCATCCGTTAGTGCATCCGTCAATGCAGCCCTCAGCGCAACAGTCAGTCGTTAAAATTGCCGTCATCGGAGACATCCACGATCTATGGGAACTTAAAGACAACGCTGCCCTAGAGCATCTAAAAGTAGATCTGGCCCTATTCGTGGGCGACTACGGCAACGAGGCCGTTGAAGTCGTCAGGCGCGTTGCCGCAGTAGAAGTGCCCAAAGCTGCTGTAATGGGTAATCACGATGCCTATTATTCAGCTAGCAACAAGGGCATTAAAAACTGCCCCTACGACCGCAGCCGAGAAGACTGGGTACAGCTACAGATGGACTTGCTAGGCGACGATCATATCGGCTTTAGCAAGCGAGAGTTTCCGCAGTTTGGGCTCACCGTTGTCGGCGGACGCCCCTTTAGCTGGGGCGGATCTAAATGGCGATATCGAAAGTTCTATCGCGACAGATTTGACGTTAAAAATTTTGAGGAATCGCTCGATCTCATTTTGGCAGCTGCCGATGAAGCCGAGAACAGCACGCTTATCTTTGTCGGACATGTTGGCCCTTACGGTTTGGGCGCACGGCCTGAAGATCCCTGCGGCAAAGACTGGGGCGACGCTGGCGGCGACTACGGCGATCCCGATTTTGCCCAGGCCATCAGTCTGACTCAACAGTCTGGCAAGCGGGTGCCGCTAGTCACCTTTGGCCACATGCATCATCAGCTCAAAAATAGAGATCAGCTACGCAAGCGCGTTGCCAAAGATGCTGCTGGTACGCTCTATTTTAATGCGGCTAACGTGCCTCGCATAGAGCAAACGGCAGCGGGCAATCGGCGTAGCTTCTCGTTAGTCACCCTTAGTCAGGGCACGGTCGAATCTATCGTGCTGATCTGGCTAGATGAAGCCTTCCGGACTGTTTCTCAAGAAATTATTTATGCAGCTCAAAAGTAAAGCTCAAGGCTCATTTGAGCGGTTTTGCTACTCGCAAAACCCGTCCAAAATCAAAATATCTGTTTGGACTCATTTTAGATTCGTATAGACGCCGCTAGACAAATCGAGCTACTATAACCAAGCCTATTAGGTATGGTGGTATTCGCCTTGAATGTGCCATATCTGGTACTGTTCTAGAGACCTTTGGAGAGGTGGCAGAGTGGTCGAATGCGCTCGACTTGAAATCGAGTGTGCCGAAAGGTACCGTGGGTTCGAATCCCACCCTCTCCGTCTTTAAGAGTTAGCCAGCTAAAGACCAGTCAGCTAAAGACCAGTCAGCTAAAAACCAATCAGCGTGGGTGAAGAGTTCGGTGAAAATATCTGTCTATCACACGCCTGAGGAAGTGCCAACAGGTGAGCTGCCTGACTGTGCGATCGCTATCGATGTCCTCAGGGCCACGACGACTATGGCCGCCGCGTTCAACGCCGGCGCCGAAGCCATTCAGGTGTTTAGCGACCTCGACGAACTCCTCCTAGCGAGTCAAAGCTGGCCTGCTCAAGATCGTATTCGCGCCGGCGAACGTGGCGGGCAACAGGTAAAAGGCTTTGACTTAGGTAATTCACCGCTCGATCACTCACCAGAGCGCACCCAAGGCAAAAGACTCTTCATGAGCACCACCAACGGCACCCGCTGCCTTCAGCAAATCGAGGCTGCCCCTGTCGTTCTCACCGCAGCGCTCACCACTCGGCAGGCCGTTGTTGACTACTTGCTCTCTCATAAGCCCGATACCGTTTGGCTCGTAGGCTCTGGCTGGGAAGGCGAATATTCTTTAGAAGACACCGTTTGTGCAGGTGCGATCATTCAAGGCGCGATGGATAAAGCGCAGCTTGATTATTCAGATATTGTTAGCAACGATGCAGCGATCGCCTCAGTCAGCCTCTATCTACAGTGGCAAAACCAGCTCACCACGCTGCTACATCACGCCACCCATGGCCGCAGACTTCTCGATAACAGCAACACAGCCGACATTGACTACTGCGCCCAGCTAGATATCCTTGACATCGTACCCATCCAAAAAAGCCCAGGCATCCTGGTTTGGAAATAGGCTTTTTTTCCAAGCCGATCCGTCAAAGCTATTTAAAATCCACTCGCTCAAGCCAAACAAACGGTCTTACCTTCCTCAGAGGCACGGCGCAAAGCGTCCCCTACAGATAGCGCATACACACTCTCAGCAGCGCTAACATACAGCGGCCTGCCCTGAGTCAGATAGTCTAAAACGGCCTGGGTGTCTTTCACAAAGAGTCCTTTGCGCGGCTCAACAGCAATCTTTTGTGTCCCTTGGGCCGTTGTCAGCGACCCTTCATTCCTAGCGAACACTAAAGATCCCAAACTGCCCTGCGCTTCAATATCGCGGCGATAAGTCCAAAAAGCGTCCCCCTTGCCGTAGGTCAACTCTGCTACTACCCCATTCTCAAACTGTAAACGAGCCGAACTCAAAATGCTCTTGAAGTAGGCTGCATTTTCCGCATTTTTTACCACCCGAGTACAGCAGTCCACCGTCGCAACACGGCCAAACAAATTTGTGAGCCGATGCACTCGCGAAAGCGCCCCGCAAAAAGGAAAACCAAACAGCTCCTGATGAAAAGTCCACGTCATCGGGGCTGGATGCTGCGGATTAATGGTTCGATAGCTGACGTAAGCAGGCACGCCAACGTTAGGGAGATACTTTTTCATCGCGACATGCAGCCCGCCCAATAGCTCAATATGCTCTACATGCAGCAACCGCTGTCGCTCCACAGCTAGGGCAATCAGCCTCTGAGCTTGGGCGAGGTCTAACGACAGAGGATACTCCACCACTACATGTTTACCTGCCTTCAATGCAGCTTCTACCACGTCGCCGTGCAGCGCACTCACCGTCGCTACCAC
>JBARVS010000203.1:0-43782 GCA_049646385.1 Phormidesmis sp.
AGCTTATACCAAGCGCGTGAAAACGCATCGCCAAAGCTGTCGAAGTCGGTCAAAAAGCGCTGGCAGACCTCGTGATAGGCCGGATCGACCTTCAGCGCAATGTCCGAAGTCATCATCATTAGCGCGTGCTCAACGCCCGACTGGTGGGCGTCCGGCGTCTTGGGCGCATCAGGATGGCTGGGCTTCCACTGAATGGCACCAGATGGGCTCTCGGTCTGTTCCCAGTCGTATTTGAACAGATTGGTGAGGTAGCTGTTGTCCCACTGGGTTGGGTTTGGCGTCCACGACCCTTCAATTCCATTGGTCATCGTATATTCAGCAAATCCAGTGCCTTCGGGGTTTTGCCACCCTAAGCCCATTGCCTGAATCGGCGCACCTTCCGGCGCTGGGCCAATTTTATCTGACGAAACCATGCCGTGACTTTTGCCAAAGGCATGACCCCCTGCAATCAGCGCCACCGTTTCCTCGTCATTCATAGCCATCCGCGCAAATGTCTCGCGAATGTCTCGCGCTGATGCAGCCGGATCGCCTTCGCCGTTCGGCCCCTCTGGATTAACGTAAATAAGCGCCTGATGCGAAGCCGCCAGCGGATTCTCAAGGTCGTAGTATTCTTCATCGGGCTTGCCCACCCAGCGAATACTGCGAGTGACCATCTCATCAGGATGACCTGATTGCTCCTTGGGATGTACTGTCACCTCGTCAATGGGCTCCCCGTTCCAAAACTCAGATCCCCAGTAGGTAGCGCGATCTGCCTCCCAAGCATCAATGCGACCACCGCCAAAGCCAAAGGTCTTCAGGCCCATGATTTCAAGCGCGCAGTTGCCCGTTAAAACCATTAAGTCGGCCCAGCTCAGCGCCGCGCCGTACTTCTGTTTGATTGGCCAGAGCAGCCGCCTAGACTTATCGGTGTTGCCGTTATCCCACCATGAGTTAATGGGTGCAAAGCGCTGCATACCCTGCGCCGCGCCACCTCGACCGTCTGCGATTCGGTAGGTGCCTGCGGCGTGCCAAGCCATCCGAACCATCTGAGGCCCATAGTTACCGTAGTCGGCTGGCCACCAGTCTTTCGAGTCTATTAGCAGCGCTTTGATGTCGCTTTTCAACTGTTCAAAGTCAATCTTCTCAAAGGCTTTCTTGCTATCAAAATCTCGCAGCGGGTTGGCCTGGGGCGAATTTTGGTGAAGCAGCTCGACCTGAAGTCGGGTTGGCCACCAGTCATCAGCCTGTGGCTTGGAGCCAAGCGCACCGCCGATGCGGGTGCCACGGAAGGGGCATTGTGCAGGCGCGGCGGAAGGGTTGTTATCCATATGAGTCCAATTTTCTGCTAATAGTTTTTTTGAGATCAGGCTGTATTAAGCGCCGTTATCTGCGGCGGTTTGAGCAGTGAGTACCTTCATCGCTAGAGTCTTTGCGATCGCTAATAAGCTACCGTTAAGCTACCGTTTGCCAAGAGCATATCTTTAGGGCATATCCATCGTTTGCGGTTCGTCATGAGAACGACGTTTGGGCGTAATTAAAACTGGAAGCGGCTTAATCTCATAGCCCATTATAGTTTTTGTTGAGGTGGTTTAATTTGATATCGGCCTACCTCTATTGGGCCGAGCCGTGGTAACCGCCTCGGTTCTTACTACTTTCCCAATCGCATCGAGGCTCTATACAATAGTCACAGCACAGTATTTACAGCAGCTAGCGGTAACGCCCCATGGAATTGAAGATGAAACTGAAGCGTCCAATTTTAGTCGGTGGTTTGGGCCTCTCAGCAAGCTTATGGCTGCTGAGTATCGTCGGCAGCTCGCCGCTGGGTCATGCGGTGGCGGACGGGCCTGGACTGCTGGGCGTCATTGCCGTGGGCTCAAGCATCTGGTGGCTGAAAAAAAGTACCGCCTCTCCTATCGCGCTCGAATCACCGCTAGCGTTAGAGCCCGTTGACAAAACTGCCGTTGAAGCTGCGATCGCTCAGGCAAACAAGTGCCTAGACACCCTTACAAAAGAGCTGCCAAAAGACGCCAATAAATCTGAGCCAGTGCAGCTACAAATACAGCAGCAGCGAAAGCTTATGGCCGAAGTGCTGGCCAATACCGAGCGCAAAACGCTGAAGCTAGCGGTCGTCGGTAATAAGTCCGTCGGTAAAACAGCATTGGTTGCTCAGCTCAAAGAAAGCTGGGCGGCTGAGCAGGTGGCTGCCATTACAGAGGTCACAGGAGAATCAGCGCTGCCGCCGATTGACACAGATCTAACGCTGTTTGTCACTGCCGCTGATCTAACCCATTCTGAGCTACAGCGCATTCAGTCATTGCTAAAAGCGGGCTATCGGGTGCAAATCGCCTTCAACAAGCAAGATCAGCTTGCGCCCTTAGATCGTCAGTCGGTGATTGCGCGAATTCAGACGCGGGTGGAAGACTTGGATATTGGGGTAAGTGCGATCGCCACCCAGCCTAGCCCGATTAAAGTCCGTCGCCATCAAGAAGACGGCACCTTTGAAGAATTTACCGAACAGCTCGCCCCTCAGCTCGAAAAGCTCACCAACCGTTTGAGCTACCTAGTCGAAAAAGAGACTTCCGCGCTAGTGCTAACCACCGCGCTCAGGCAGGCCAAAGCGTTGCAAGCGTCTGCTCAAGCGCTGTTGAATACTCAGCGGCGATCGCGTGCTATGCCCATCGTTGAACAAATGCAGTGGATTGCAGGGGGCAGCGCGTTTGCCAGTCCTTTACCCAGCCTGGACTTACTCGCTTCTACCGCGATTAACGGTCAAATGATTATTGACTTGGGTGCGGTTTACAGCCAAAGCTTTTCGATGGAGCAGGCCAAAGCCGCCGCCGGGACGCTAGCCGAACTGCTGGTAAAGCTAGGATTGGTAGAACTTTCTACTCAGGCGCTCGGGAGCCTGCTGAAAGCTCATGCGGCCACTTACGTAGCGGGCGGCGCAGTTCAGGGCGTGAGCGCGGCCTACCTCACTCGCATGGTGGGCATTAGCCTAATTGACTTTTTTGAAGAACAGAGCTATTTAGCACCTGAAAAGCGCAAGTTTGCTTTTGGAGAGATGGGCGATCGCCTGCAAACCCTTTTCAAAGCTGCAAAACAAGGATCAAAGCTGCAAAACTTTGTCGATCAGGCGCTGACGCATTTACCCACGCTGCCTCAAACCAAAACCGCTATTGCTAAATAAGAACTGCTAAATAAGAACTGCTAAATAAGAACGAGCTACTCAGAACAAACAGGTAACAAAGGTTGAAGCTATGTCGCCCTCATTTGATTCTTCGAGCGCTTCGCTGCCGTTGAAGCTGCCGTTGAATCCCCTGGTAGAGCAAGCTCGCACCAGCCTCAGGCAAGCAATAGATCGCTACATTCCACAGCTCAAAATGACCCGGCTAGACGCTCAGGAAATGGGCCGTCAGGCAGCGGTAAAAGCAGGAATTGATCAGCTTACAACCCTGGTAAACAAGCTTGATGGCTCGCTGCTAAGAGTGGCGGTATTTGGGCTGGTGAGCCGAGGCAAGTCTGCGGTTATCAACGCCCTCATAGGTGAGAAAGTTTTAGAAACTGGCCCCTTAAACGGGGTTACTCAATGGCCGCGCTCCGTCTATTGGACGCCCCAGCTAGAACAGTCTACCCATACCAAAGCACCGCTTAAGCTAGAGCTGATAGATACCCCTGGCCTAGATGAAATTAAAGGGCAGGCGAGGGGTAATGTGGCGCGTGAAGTCGCTGAGCAGGCTGACTTAATTTTGTTTGTTGTCTCTGGCGATGTCACTCAAACAGAATATCTTGCGCTGCAACAGCTGTATGCAACGCACAAGCCACTGCTGCTAGTGTTCAACAAAGTAGATCTCTATCCGGATGTTGATAGAGAGTCTGTTGGGCGTAACTTGCAAGCTTTGTGGCAGCAGGCTGAGAGTAAGTCTGAGCTGCCGCAGGGCGCGCGTTTGGTAGATGATATTGTCATGGTCTCCGCCGAGCCCATGCCTTTGCAGGTAAGGGTAGAATGGCCCGATGGTCGCACTAGCGAAGCGTGGGAAAGCCCGCCCGCGCAGATAGAGCCGTTGAAAACAGCTTTGCTTAAGATTGTAAAAGAAGAGGGGCCGACGCTGGTGGCCCTAAACGCACTGCGGCAGGCAGGCATAATAGAACAGAAATTAGCAGAAGAGACGACGGCGCTCAATCAGGCCAATGCGGACGAACTAATCTGGAAATATGCAAAATACAAGGCGATCGCCGTTGCCCTAAATCCAGTTGCCCTACTAGACATGCTCGGCGGCATCGGCTCAGACATTGTGATGATTCGCGCCCTCTCACGGCTCTATGGCTTTCCCATGACCCGATTTGAAGCCAGCACCCTTTGGCAGTCAATCATCCGCAGCTCAGGCACCCTGCTGCTAAGCGAGTTTGGCACCAGCTTACTTTTAGGCTTTGGCAAAAGCGGCGCAGCGATATGGAGCGCCTTTGAAAGCTTCTCGGGCCTAACCGCATACGCAGGCGCAATGACCGCCCAAGCTGGGGCCGCAGGCTATGGCACTTACGCGGTGGGTCAGGCGGCTAAAGTGTACCTACAGCAGGGCTGTACTTGGGGTGAAACAGGCGTTAATACCGTCATGCAAAACATTCTCTCTCAGGCGAAGGCCGACTCTACATTAGAGCGCTTGCAGGCTGAAATAAAAGAAACCATTGGCAATCCGCAAGAAATTAAGCAAGCGCTCAAAGCAGCGCAGGCTGAACAGAAGGTAGAAAACGTTTGAAGTACAGTGTACGTATGCGCGATCGCTCTAAACAGTCAGTAGCACCGTGTAGACTATTAAGATATGGAGCATTGGTTAACAACAAATGATTTCTGTCCAGCCGAAGCGGTTTACGCTCAAGCAATACCATGACATGAGTGAGCTGGGAATCTTATCTCCAACAGAGCGAACGGAGCTAATCAATGGAGAGATTGTCACGATGGCAGCGAAAGTCACGGCCCATACATCTGCGGTCTTAGTGACGCATCACCTTTTAATTAAGTTCCTCAGCGAGCGGGCCTTCGTTCAGTGTCAAGATCCTATTCAGCTAAGCGATCGCTCAGAGCCTGAACCCGATGTCGCAGTGGTAAAGCTAGATCCGCTTGCCTACAGCACTCGCCACCCTGCGCCGGAAGATGTTTTATTACTCATTGAGGTAGCAGGGTCTAGCTTAAAATATGACCTGGAAAATGAGGCCCCGATATATGCAGCCGCTAACATTGCTGACTATTGGATTCTAGACGTGATTGAGCGAGAGCTACATGTATTTCGTCAGCCAGCAAACGGTCGGTATCAGTCGCATTTAGTGCTAGCCTCGGCGCTGTCTATATCACCCTTAGCTTTCAATGACCTAGAAATCCAGATTTTAGACATGCTGCCGCCGCAGCCATCAATGCATACTGACCTGAGTTGAGCGCGATTCAACGCGGGTCTACCAGCTGCATGGCGGACGTAAAAAACTGCTTCACAATGCCATAGGTTACAACTAGAGCCGCAATGAGCGTAGCCAGCGCCAGCATAAACATAATCAAAATTTGATACACCGCAGCAGTCAGCGGATCGGCCCCAGCCAAAAGCTGGCCTGTGATAATCCCTGGTAGCGTTACCAAACCAACCACCATCATGGCGTTTATAGTCGGAATCAGGCCCGCTTTGATAGCCTCCTGACGATAGGCTTGAACAGCCTGAGCAGGCGTAGCACCTAAGCTTAAATGCGTTTCTATTTCGATGCGATTGTTACGCAGGGCGTTGACCAGTCGCTCGCCAGCAATAGAAGCCGCCGTCATCGCATTGCCTAAAACAATGCCGCTGAGCGGAATCAGATAGCGCGGGTCGTACCAAGGATCGGGCCGAATCACTAATAGGCTCACATAGGTCATGGTGATTAGGCCACTTGAAAAAATGGCGATCCACACCCACTTCAATAGCCGAGGTAGGTCACGATCTATACGGCTGCGGGCAACGGTAGCGGCGATGGTAACCATGGCGATGAGCACCGCCAAAATGATCAACAGACTGCGAGTTTCAAACACGAACGCCAAAACAACGCCTACGCCTAGTAGCTGAACTAGGGTGCGCCCGGTTGCGATCGCCAGCATTTTTGATAAGCCCAGCCGCTGCCAGCTAGCCAGACCTATGGCGATCGCCATCAGTCCGGTGGCCCACAGCATCCCCACCAAGCTCAGCTCAATCATGGCTTTTCCCTACCCATCCCGCAAAATAACTGTAGAATGCACCCTAAAGAATGCACGCCAAAAAAATCGCCAAAATCGTCAGGTATCTAACGTGACCAACGCCAACAAAGTCATCACCCCCGTCCCGCCGCTCGATCTGACCCAGCAGTATGCCACCATTGAAAGCGATGTCAGCCAGTCTGTTTTAAAAGTGTTGGCATCCGGACAGTACATTAACGGCCCGGTGGTGCAGTCGTTTACAGAGCAGTTTGCGCAGTATATCGGATCGCCAGAATGCGTGACGTGCAATTCGGGCACAGACGCGCTGTATTTGGCCCTGCGAGCTTTGAATATTGGCGCAGGCGATGAGGTGATTACCTCGCCCTTTACGTTTATCGCCACTGCCGAAGCGATTAGTGCGGTCGGCGCAAAGCCTGTTTTTATTGACATTGAGCAGGCGACGCTGAATTTAGATCCTGCCAAAATTGAAGCGGCGATTACCGCGAGAACCAAGGCTATTATGCCAGTGCACATTTTTGGTAAGCCCGTAGATATGGGGGCAGTAATGGCGATCGCCCACCAGCATTCTTTACCTGTGATTGAAGACTGCGCGCAGGCAACGGGCGCTCAGTGGAAAGGCGATAAAGTCGGCAGCATTGGGCGAGTGGGCTGCTTTAGCTTTTTCCCCACTAAAAATTTGGGCGGCTGCGGCGATGGCGGCGCGCTCACGACCAATGATCCTGAGATTGCAGCAGCAGCGCGGCTGATTCGCGATCACGGCAGCAAAGAGCGCTACTGTCACGAAACCATCGGCATCAACAGCCGTTTAGATGCGGTGCAGGCGGCGATTTTGCAGGTGAAGCTTCAGCACTTAGAGGCGTGGAACGCTCAGCGGCGCACGGTCGCCAGCCGCTACGAGCAGCTCCTCGCGCCGATAGCACAAGTCCATGCGCCCAGCGAAATTGCGCGAGGTCTCAGCGTTTGGAATCAGTACAGCATATTGCTAAAGGGCTTCACTGCCGAAAAGCGCGATCGCCTGCGCAGCAAAATGCAAGAACAGGGCGTCTCAACCATGGTTTACTACCCCATACCGCTCCATCGCCAGCCTGTGTACAAAAATCTAGGATATGGCCAGGAAGATTTGCCAGTAACGAACAAGGCCGCTGCTGAAGTGCTCGCCCTACCGATGTTTCCAGAGCTAAGCATCGATCAGCAAGCGCAAGTTATCAGCACCCTAAAAGACGCACTAAAAGCGCTTTAACGCTCACCATAGAACTTTTTTAAAGCTTCAGGCGCAGTCGGTAATCCCGCCAAAAATCATTCTATAGGTCTTAACCTGTCTATAGTTTTGTATATTAAGATGAAGTTGTTAATAGGTACACTACCTTTTTCAAGAGTTTTCACCTAAAGATTTTCGCTTAAAAGAGGGCCGTACTTCGCCTTGTTTCTATGCGCAAGCATAGCCTTTTGCCACCATGACAAACTTCAACGGTTCAGCCGAGCCAGCTTTTAATAACAACGCATATCAAAACAATTTTGCTGACCAGCCTCAACATATGCGCCAGTATGACTGGCAGGCGATCGCCCGCTACTACCGATGGCGTCCGCTGGGTGTACTATGGCGGACGCTGACCGTTGCTTGGATGCTAGGTGCTTTTGCCCTAAGTCTGCTGTTCGACCATATTTTTAAGCAAACGGTTGCCAATCAGCAAAAGCGAGCCATTCGCCTCAGGCAGATTTTAACAAAGCTAGGGCCGACTTTTATCAAGGTAGGTCAGGCACTCTCTACCCGGCCTGACCTGATTAAGCCTAGCTTTTTAGACGAGCTGATCAAGCTTCAAGATCAGCTGCCGCCTTTTCCCAACGAAGTGGCCCGCCAAACTATCTACCGCGATTTAGATCGCCTGCCTGAGGAAATTTACAGCACTTTTTCAGCCGAACCTGTAGCGGCAGCGAGCCTGGGCCAAGTGTACAAGGCGCGGCTCTACAGCGGCGAAGAGGTCGCTGTCAAAGTGCAGCGGCCAAACCTGATGCCCACTATTTGCCGCGATCTGTACATCATGCGGTGGGCTGCGGGCTGGATTGCCCCCCTGCTACCGCTCAACTTAGGTCACGACCTGAGGCTGATTGTTGACGAATTCGGCATCAAGCTATTTGAAGAGGTGGACTACATCAACGAAGGGCGCAATGCCGAAAAATTTGCAGCGAACTTCCAAGACGAGCCGCTGGTGAAAGTGCCCGCCATTTACTGGCGATACACCAGCAAGCACGTCCTCACCATGGAGTGGATCAACGGCTTCAAGCTAACGGACACCGATCAGGTTAAAGCAGCAGGGTTAGTCAGTAACGATCTCGTTGAAATTGGCGTTAGCTCGGGGCTCCGGCAGCTATTAGAATTTGGCTTTTTCCACGCCGATCCTCACCCCGGCAACCTGTTTGCCATGCCGGATGGACGCATGGCCTACATCGACTTTGGCATGACCGACCAGCTTGATATAGAGACCAAAGAGACGCTCGTTGACTCAGTGGTTCACTTAATCAATAAAGACTATACGGATCTGGCAAATGACTTTGTCAAGCTGGGCTTTTTGACCCCAGATGTAGACGTTAGGCCGATTGTGCCTGCTTTAGAAGCCGTCTTTGCAGATGCGATTGGCACGAGCGTTGGCGACTTTAACTTCAAGTCTATTACCGATAAGTTCTCAGAGGTGATGTACGAATATCCCTTCCGTGTCCCGGCCAAGTTTGCGCTGATTATTCGCTCCTTGGTCACTCAAGACGGGCTAGCGCTAACGCTCGATCCTAATTTTTAGATTGTTGAGATTGCCTATCCTTACGTGGCCCGACGCCTGCTAACGGCAGAGAGCGCTTCGCTGCGACTCAGGCTAATGGAAGTGCTCTTTAAGGACGGTCGTTTTCAGTGGGAGCGTTTAGAGAATCTGTTGATGATTGCCAGCGCTGATAAAAGCTTTGACATTGTTCCAACCGCTGGTATGGGCCTTCAGTTTTTGATGTCGGACGAAGGGCAATACCTCAGACGGCAGATTCTGCTCGCCTTAACCGAAGATAATCGCCTGCATACTGAGGAAGTTCAGCGACTGTGGAGCCTTGTGAAAGACGACTTACAGCCTAACCGACTGCTCGGTGTGGCTTGGGATGCACTCGCTGACTTTTCACGAGAGCGAGCGGCTGCGCTGGTTCCAACTGAGCTAGCAGGTGCTTTTCAGCCCTCATCTCGCCGTTAGCGATCGCCCAGCAGCCCTTTAAAAAAACCTTGTTGAGCCAAACCCCTTCGCTATGGGGTTTCAAGGGGTTTGGATGTACAATCCAGTTAGCATTCATTCGTAAAAAACTTCATAAAACCCCCTATGTACTATTCTCCAATGCCTCCCTACTTCATGCTAGTAGCGGGTTTGTTAATTGCGATCGCATCTGGCACGGCGTTCTCTGCTGTGTTAAAAGGAACCGTTAGCGACTGGTATAAAAACAAGTCCACTCGCTCTATTTCTAAGCTCAGAGGGTTTGATTTACAGCTTCCTTTTTCAGGCATTTGTCTGGGTAGCTGCGTCTTCCTAGCCTCTGGAATGGGCATTTTTGGATTTACGCCGCTGATTGCTTACGGCATGGCAATGCCGCTGGTGCTATTGAGCGCAGGGCTGGTGTGGTCACAGCTTAGGAAAAATCTAGCAATGCTTGAAAGCGGTAACACTAAAGCTTTCGAGCTAGATGGATTTTAAGCTAGATGGATTTTGAGCTAGGAGGCTATAGACCTTCTATGCGGGTGAGCTGCTCGCCTGCGATTCGAGCCCATTCGGTATTGCCCTGAGCGACATAGAGAGTAATGGCCGATTGAAGCTGTGTTTTGGCCTCGTCGTAGCGCTGTAGGGTAGTCAGCGCTATAGCTTGGGCGTAGTAGGCATGGCCAAAGCTAGGCAGCTGTGTAAAGGCGGTTTCAAATTCGGCGATCGCCCCTTCTGCATCCCCCTGCAAGGCTAGCGCGGTACCTAAGCTGTAATGGGCTTCAGGATAGTTATTATCAAACGCTAATGCCTGCTCAAAGGCTTGCTGAGCCTGAGCATATTGCCCCTGAGCTTGATAGATAGCGCCGATGTGGTAATGCGGTTCGGGCGCGGCAGGGCTGTAGGTAATAGCCTGCTTGAAAGCGGTAAGGGCGGCGACTGGATCGTCTTTGCGCCGCTGTAGCAAGCCCTCATTATAGTAAGCAAGACCCAAGGTAGGTTCTAGCTCTAGGGCTCGATTCAAATAGCTTTCGGCCTGATCTATATTCTCGCCTTCAAGCAGGGCTGCACCCAAATTTACGTAGGCCATCGCAAAATTAGGATCGGCCTGAGTCGCCTGCCAAAAGGCAGTCGCCGCCGCTTGGAGCTGGTTGTTTTGCCGGAGGGCGAGTCCTAAGTTATAGTGAGCCGCCGCTGAAGTCGGATCTAGCTTGGCAGCTTGCTCAAAGGCAGTGATGGCCGCTGATATATTCCCTTGCTTAACTAAGGTGATGCCTTCTGCTAAGGCGTCATCGGCTGTAGCTGCTTGAGCCAGCAAATCGGCGTTTTGCTCGGCTGCGTGAGGAGGTTGTTTTAAGCTCGCCTGCGCAACATCAGCTAATACGCTAGTGCTAATGCCCATGGAGGTCAGCAGTGCCAAAAAAACTTGGTAGCGAGTGAGCCGTTTCATGGCAGCTATATTCTCAGCGATTAATTAGAGGGTTCTCATAAGGTATCTAGCAAACGGTGTCTGCTGCTGTCTCTCTGTGCCAGATATTCGGCCAGATATTCGGCCAGATATTTGGCCTAGCTGGGCAGCATATGCAAAGAAATCGACATCCGATTGGGATTGGGGCATCCTTTGTATGGAAGATTGCGATCGCTCACAAACATAAAAAATAAAGCTTATTAGCAACCGCAAAGCCACGAATTTCAGACAGGAAGAAGATAGACAATGCAGCAAATAGAAAGAGAAGATAACGAAGCTCAAAGCAGCCATGAAAATCTGGATCTTAGGTGCGCGCTTAAAACCTGTCAGCAAGCGTTAAGCGACCTTCAAGGTGAGCATCAGCAGACGTTAGAGAAGCATCAGCAGGTCGAAGATGCCTTGCGAAGCTCGCAGCAGCAGCTTCAGCTAGTGATGGACACCTTACCAGAAGCCATTTTTTGGAAGGATCGCAATCTGGTTTATTTAGGCTGTAATCAAAACTTTGCAGAAGACGCCGGATTGAGTTCTCCTACTGAAATTGTGGGGAAAACCGACTATGACATGCCTTGGAAAACCGAAGAGGCCGATTTTTTTCGTCAGTGCGATCGCCGAGTGATGAACAGTAACAGAGCCGAGCTTGGCATTATTGAGCCGCAGATGCACAGCGACGGCGAGCAAACTTGGGTTGAGACCAACAAAGCGCCTCTGCAAAATATAAACGGTAGCGTAGTAGGAATTTTGGGAACCTATCAGGACATCACTCGCCGCAGAAAAACCGAAATTGAGCTGCAAGCGCTCAACCACAGGCTACAGCACCAAACCATACAGCTCAATTCTGCGCTGAACGAGCTGCGGCAGTCCCAGCTATTGCTAGTGCAAACCGAGAAAATGTCAGCGCTGGGCAACTTAGTGGCAGGGGTCGCTCACGAGATTAACAATCCACTCGGATTTTTGGTGGGTAATTTGGATCCTGCCCAAAGTTTTGTAGCCGATCTGTTGGGACTCGTCGATCTTTATCAGCAGGCTTTTCCAAACCCAGGAGAAGCCATTTTAAACGAGATTGAAACGATTGACCTCAATTATATTCGAGAAGATTTACCAAAGCTGCTGGTGTCGATGAAAGAGGGCGCAAGGCGCATTCGCGGCATTAGTACAAGCCTTAGAACGTTCTCTCGGGCAGATACGGCTAAGCCAACGGACTACAACATTCATGAAGGGATAAATAGTACCTTGATGATTTTGAAGCATCGATTAAAAGCTACCGATTATCGTCCTGAGATTGAAGCGATACTTCAATATGGCAGGTTGCCTATGGTTGAATGCTTTGCCGGACAGCTCAACCAGGTTTTTATGAATATTCTGGCTAATGCCATTGACGCGATAGAAGAGTCTAGCCAGGAGAATCGCACTTCAGACCTTCAATCTCGCTCTTATAACATTACAATTACAACAGAAGTAAGCGATGACAAGCAGCAGGCTCACATTCGGATTGCTGATAATGGCGCTGGTATTCCTACAGAAATACTGCCTAAAATTTTTGAACAATACTTTACGACCAAATCTGTTGGCAAAGGAACAGGCATTGGGCTTGCTCTAAGCCATCAGATTGTGACAAAAACACATGGTGGCCAGCTGAGCGTCAGTTCTGGGGTAGGCAAGGGAACCGAGTTTGTGATTAGCCTACCGATTGCAGCGGCGTAACGGCGGTGACGGTTGCCAGATCTGCTGGGGCCAAATTGTGATTGACAACTTCGCCATCGCGGAACCAAATGACTCGGTTGGTGAGCCTAGCGACTTCCGGCTCATGGGTGACCATCACAACGGTAATGCCGCTGTCGTTGAGCTTAGAGAAAATGTCGATCACGTCTTGAGTCGTTTGGGTATCGAGAGCGCCAGTAGGTTCGTCGGCAAGAATAAGGAGCGGCTGATTGACGATGGCACGGGCGATCGCGACTCTTTGCTGCTGTCCGCCCGAGAGCTGGTTGGGTTTGTTATTGAGGCGATCGCTCAAGCCCACCTGAGCTAAAGCATCAGCGGCCCGTTCTTTTCTGTCACGACTAGCCACGCCTGCGTACATCATCGGCTGTTCTACATTTTCTAATGCCGTGAGGTGGTTGAGCAAATGAAACTGCTGAAAAACAAAGCCAATTTTACGATTGCGAATGTGGGCCAAATCATCTTCAGGTAGCTGAGCGACATCTTGCCCATCGAATAAATACTCGCCGCGAGTCGGCTGGTCGAGACAGCCCACCATGTTCATCGCGGTGGATTTGCCCGAGCCCGAAGGCCCCATAATTGAGCAGTATTCACCCTGATTGATCGTCATATCCACCTGCCAAAGGGCGCGGACTTCGGTGTTGCCCACGCCATAAATTTTGGTAACTTGCCGAAATTGAATCAGTGGAATCATACTCAAGCACTCCGCAACGCCACAATCGGATCTAGCCGCGCCGCCTGCCGCGCCGGCACCACGCCAAAAAACAGGCCAATACTGCCCGAAACACCCACCGCAATTAGCACGGCGCTAGCCGAAACGCCCGCCTCAAAAGGCGAAAAAGCAGCAATCAAAAAAATGCCGCCCACGCCCACGCCTGTACCAATTAGTCCACCAAGCGCCGATAGGATCACAGCTTCGATTAAAAACTGCCCCAAAATATCCTTTTGAGTGGCCCCAATCGCCTTGCGCAGGCCAATTTCCTGCGTTCGCTCACGCACTGAGACTAGCATAATGTTCATAATGCCAATACCGCCCACGAAAAGAGAGATAGAGGCGATCGCCGCCAGCATCAGCGTCAGCGCCCCCGTAATCGTATTGGCAATATCTAGCAGAGTATCCTGGCTTTGAATAAAGAAATCATCGCTGTCGGTAATGCGATGCCGCAGCCGCAGCAGGTTAGTGATTTGAAACTCAGCCGTTTCCATCGCAGGCTGACTGTTGGCTGAGATAGAAATAAACGTGACATCAATCCCATAAGGAGACGTGCGCCCCACAATCCGACTGGCCAGCGTCGTAATCGGAATCATCACCGCATCATCATAGTCAAGGCCCAGGCTCGATCCCTTTTTTTCTAGCAGGCCAACCACCTCAAAGGTGATGCCCTTAATGCGAACCTGCTGACCAATCGGACTAGCATCATCAAATAAACGCTCGGCTAGGGTGCTGCCTAAAACGGCAACCAGGCTATTTGAGCGCTGGTCAAGATCGCTTAAAAAGCGGCCTCGGGCAACTTCAAAGCTGCGAACGGCTAAAAAGTCTGTAGTCGTGCCAACGATGCTGGTGTTGGTGTTACGGCTGCGGTAGCTAGCGAGCCCTGAGGTGGTTTTTTCGGCGGCGACGGCAGCGACAGAAGGGACTTGGGAGGCGATCGCCTCTGCATCGGCTAGCACCAAATTGCGCGGCGTGTCCAAATCGCCTAGCTCACGGGCTTCTCGATTGCCAGGAACAATAAACAGCACATTTGGCCCCAGGCTCTGTAGCTGAGTGTTTACGTACTTTTGTGCGCCTTCTCCAATGCCAATCATGGCAATCACAGAAGCATTGCCAATGATGATGCCCAGCATCGTGAGGCCGCTACGGAGCTTGTTAGCACTGAGCGTTTTAGTCGCCATTTTTAGGCTTTCAGGAAAATCCATAAAGTTAAGGCTCTCTCAGGGGCGCTGTGGTGATGGGGCAAAATGGCGGCTGATTGCGATAGGAAGCATAACGTTGGGGTTACACCGTCCAAGACTGAGTGCCGTGCGGGGTGAAGTGAAAGCGCGTGACCTGTCCGCCCAGCTTTTGCAGCGATCGCACCACGTTCATTTTATGCTCGGGGTACACCATAAACATAATAAAGCCACCGCCGCCTGCACCCGAAACTTTGCCTGAATAAGCGCCCGCCTTCATAGCGGCTGCGTAAGCCTCGTCAATAGCAGGGCTAGTAATCCCTTTGGCGATTCTCTTTTTAGCTTCCCAAGCTGATCCTAGCAGCTCGGCCATTTGGCGAGTGTTGCCCTTGAGGATAGCCTCTTTCATATCGATTGCCCCCTGCTTGAGATCGTGGGTAGCTGCAAGCGCGTCTTCGGAGTGGGTTTTAATATTTTTAATTTGTTCGTCAATCACATCTGCCGACTTGCGAGAAACTCGGGTGTAATACAGCACCAAAGAGCTTTCTAGCTCATTGATCATCCAGTTTTTTATGCGCAGTGGGTTAACAATGACCCGCTCTTGCTCATAAAACTCAATGAAGTTAAAACCGCCAAAAGTCGCAGCGTAAGTGTCTTGTCTGCCACCGCTGAGGCCAGCATCTACGCGCTCAATTTCGTAGGCGAGTTTGGCAATTTCATACTCACCCAAGGGCAGCCTTAGCCACTCTACATAGGCTGCAACCATCGCCACGACCAGCGTAGAAGACGAGCCCAGCCCTGAGCCAGCGGGAGCATCAGAGTGTGTAGTTAGGTGCAGGGGCAAAGGCTGGTTGTGGTTGAACTGCCGCACGATGCGGTTGTAAACGGCCTTGTGTAAGTCGAGCACATCATCAAATTCTAGATGTGCTAGCGCGGGCGATTGGGTATGTTCTTGACGGTCGGCGGCGGTGAAGATAACCTGCTGATCGGCTAAGGGCTTGGTATTTAACGGCTCAATGGTGCAGTAGGCGTGCATATCAATAGTGGCGTTAAGCACGTAGCCGCCGTACAAGTCGCAGTAGGGCGATACATCGGAGCCGCCGCCAGCGATGCCGAGTCTTAAAGGGGCGCGAGAGCGAATTAGCATACAGGGAGTTCGGTAGATGAGCAGGCATTAGCTACAGAGATCGCTCAATGGCGATCGCTCAGCGGCGATCGGGCAGAGAAAACAGGCGAGGCAGATCGGCTAGAGAGTCAATCACGGCAGCAGCGCGAGTGTTGGCTTCGCTAATGCTGTGGCCCGAGCGAACTAAAACCGTGGTGCTAACGCCTGCGGCTAGACCTGCTTGAATATCGCTTTCTTTATCACCCACCATAATGGACGCGCTTAAGTCGATCTGCCAGTCTTGCTGGGCGCGCTGTAGCATACCAGGATTAGGCTTGCGATCTCGGTGATCGCAGCGGTAGGGGCCAATGCCGTGAGTAGGATGGTAGGGGGAAAAGTAGGTTTGAGCAATGTGAACGCCCTCGGCTTTGAACCGATCTAGCATCCAGCCGTTAAGCTGATGAAAATCGGCCTCGGTGTAGTAGCCGCGCCCGATGCCTGCCTGGTTGGTAATCACAATTAGGCAGTAGCCACGATTTTGAAAGAATCGACAGGCGGCAAAGGTGCCTGGAATAAACTCAAAGTCATCAATACGATAGAGATAGTTAATCTCACGATTGATGACGCCATCTCGGTCTAAAAAGAGAGCGGGTTTCATGCGCAGGCAGGTTTGGATAGCTCTTGCTGCGCTCGGTAATAGTCATCTGGGACGCCAATATCAATAAAGTAGCCGTTTGAAACAAAGCCGTAAACGTTGAGCTGCTGAAGGTGGGTTTCTAGAAAATCGGTCTCGAATGAAAACTTTTGAGGCAAAGGACTTTTTAGACCGTCAAACAGCGTTTGGTTAAGTAAGTAAACGCCGCCGTTGATCAATCCTGATTCCTTTGGCTGCTTTTCTTCAAAACCAATGATGCGCTGGCAAAGCTTCTCCTGTGAAGGATCGCCCTCTCGCTGCACGGTGCCATAGCGACTGAAGTTATGCATGGGCTTAAGGGCTAATGTCAGGCTAGCCTGATGCTGCCGGTGGCTTTCAACCATGGCTGCAATGTCAACTTCAAATAGGGTATCGCCGTTGACCACCAGCACTTCAGCTGAGCGGGTGTGAGCCAGAGCGTTGCAAATGCCGCCACCCGTACCCAGAGGTTCGGTTTCGATCGCGTAAATGATTTTGCGATTGTAGGCGCGATCGCCAAAATAATTCTGCACCACCTCTCGCTTGTAGCCAACGGCCAGCACCACTCGCTCAACCATAGAATGACACAGCAGCTTCGCCAGCAAAATATCCAAAAAAGGCACGTCGCCCACGGGTGCCATCGGCTTAGGCACGTCGCTAACAACCCCGCTTAATCTTGTCCCGAGCCCACCAACTAAAACAATAGCGTCCATATCATAGAGGAATCAACTAGGTAAATAAGCCGAATAACTAAGCGCTCAGCAGCATCGGATTGGCATAAGCTTCTGACTTTTCTGATGGGGTTTTGTTACCACCGCTATACTCACCAAACAACACTTCTTCTACGGCGGCGCACAGCAAATGAACCACCAGAATGTGGCATTCCTGTACGCGCGGCGTGCTTTGCGATGGGATCTGAATGCAAACGTCGCAGGCTTGAGCCATTTGGCCCCCTGTCGATCCGGTGAGGCCGATGGTTTCCATATTCTGCGCTTGGCACTGGGCGATCGCCGCCAAAATATTTTTAGAATTGCCAGAGGTAGAAATGCCGATAAAAAGATCGCCCGCCTGCCCATAGGCTTCGGTTTGACGGCTGAAGACCTTTTCGTAGCCGTAGTCGTTGGCGATCGCCGTCACCGCAGAAGAGTTGGCGGTAAGGGCGATCGCTGGAATACCCGGTCGGTCAAAATTAAAGCGACCTGAGAGTTCAGCAGCCATATGCTGCGCGTCAGCGGCGCTGCCACCATTGCCCGCAATCAAAATTTTGTTGCCGCGCTGATAGACCGCAACGCATTTTTGCGCGGCCTCTTGAATTGCAGTAATCACCTCAGGAGAGCTGGCTAGAGCCTGCTTAACCAAAACAGACTCTGCAATCTGCTCATCGACGAGCTGCTTGATAAGGCTTTTCATGATGCGTTCGCAATCCTTCTTTAGGGGGCTTAAGAGATAGCGGTAATATAACAATCGCTGCTCCACAATCTTACTGATATACCCTTCTGGTTCATTCAGAGACTATGTACAGTTTCGGTAGAGTTTTGCCTACAGGCATAAGGGTTTTGTAAAGTGTTTATGTTTAAAGAATCACTTTTGAAAGCTTTATAAAGGTTTTGTAAAAAGTTTCACCTATGGCAGTCCTATGGCAGTCCTATGGCATTTAAGTGTTGACACCTGCGAACATTATCACAAGCAGGTATGACGAAACTAGGCGCTTACGTTAGGCTTTTGAGCTGTTTTACAAACATTTTGTTTCTTGTATCAGCATTTCAAAACGTTAAAGCTGCTGTTAATGAATGTATTGCTAGTATAAATTGGTTTTAGCTGTGAGGGTGTGCAAGCCATCGTCACAGCCGTCTAGTTATTACAGCAAGTTATTACAGCAGGGTTAGTCCATGGCCTCACCATCTTTAAAGTTTCCGCTTTTTTTGCTCACGGTCGGGGTGCTCTTAGGCATCACTCAGAGCGCTCAGGCAAAGGCAGGCGTGCAGTATGCTCAGGCCGTTTCAGCCTGTCAGTTTGGTGGCTTTGCTGTGCCCTACGTACGGGTGAGTACCCAAGGCGCTCCTTTGCGAGTTCGGGCAACGCCTGCGGGTAGCCCCATTGGGCTAATTCCTGATGGTTGGGCGGTAAGGGTGCTGGAGTGGTCGCGTAATGGCTACTGGGTAAAGGTGACCAGTCACTTTGGTGGCAATGTGGGGCCATATGGCTTTGGCAGCGCACCGGATTTTCGCGAGGGCTGGGTGTCGGCGGGCTATGTAAAAGATTTGAGTCGATCTTGCGAAAAACCAGAGGCGGCGGCGCAACTGGTGCAGCCTCAACTATTTGGCGCTCGACCTGTGGAGGTGCAAAGCGACTGGCTGGCGATGGGCGATATGTTGGCTGCGAGCGTCTCGAATCGTCCTTAGATTAATTCACGAATGCTATAAGCTATGACGCAGCCAGTTGCTAGCTCAGATTTGCTGCGGGCGGTTTTGATGGCAGCGGCGATCGCGTCGGGCAATCGGGCCCGTTTTTTACAGGCGGGCCTCATCGATGAGTCTGGAGATTTGCTAGCAAACTGGCAGACGGCTTTTGGCCGACTCAAACCGCTCCGAAAAGATGAAGTACGGCAGCATCCCGGCAGCTTTTTAGCGCAGGCTGACGATGTGGTGTACCGAGGTACCACTAGCGGCACGACCGCAGCCGCTTTCACTTACTTTGGAGGCGAACAGTGGAACTATCAGCGGATTAAGGCTAGAGAGCAAAGCCTAGCCTGGTGGGGATTTGATCCAAACATACCCGTATTGAATGTAGCCAGCCGTTTAGGGCCAGTGCGACTTCAAGACAGCAGCCTAGTCGGTCAGATCGACTTTCCTTTTTTGCAGATGCTGTTGCAGCTCGTAGCCGCTCGGCCTGTGATCATTAGAGGCTATCCTAGCCGCCTGTGTGAGGTGGTGGTGGCCCTGCATCGTTACGGGCTTTTTCCGCCAGCGGACAAAGTGATTGCTGTGATTGCGACCGGAGAGTGTTTGTTTGAAGCGCAGCGATCGCTGCTGCAAAATACCTTTCATGCGCCTGTTGTTAACGAATATGGCGCTCAAGAGTCGGGCATTTCGGGGCTGAGCTGTCCGGAAGCAGGGCGGCTACATTTGGCGGGCGATCGCTGCCTGTACGAACTCATAGAAGGAGAGCTGCTAACCACAGATCTGCACAATACAACAATGCCGATGGTACGCTACAGCAGCGGTGATGTGCTAACGCTATGCCAGAGCGATTGCCCCTGTGGTCGGCCTGGGCCAACGGCTAAGGTATTGGGTAGAGACGAAGAAGCGATCGCGCTTAAAGATAAGCAGCGATGGCCGGGAGAGATTAATCTGCCTGTTTTTGAGGGCGTACTAAGCTATCAAATTCAGCTTCACGCCGATCAAGATTGTCTAGAGCGTCGTCTGTGGCTACAGCCTGAGTCTATACTACAGCCTGATAGTTTGACGGCAATAAAGCAGTGGATGCAAGCATCGTTCGGTGATGGCAGCACAGAAATTTTGATAGAGTCTCCTCTTGCAGAAGCTCAGGCAGAAAACTCGCTAGAGATAGTCAGCAGCGCCGAGTGGATTGAGCAGGTGACAACAGGTGCTTGGTCGATCTGGCTCCAGCAGCCGCTTCCTTCAGGGCAGGCTCAAGCCATTGCCGCCTTATTACAGCAGCTTGTAGCCCCTCGTTATATTGTTGCCAAAGGGCTATCACCTCAGACGCTCAGGCAAATCATAGCGTTAGCAGCAAGCGAGCGGTCTCCTGACAGAAATCTCGAAGCTATCAAAATACGAGTGCTGCTATGGGCAACAAGCTTATTAACAGAAGGACTCACAGAACTAAATGCGGCAGACTTTTACAACAGCTTGCTAGGACGATTTGAGCAATGGTGCTCAGAAAATACTGCCGATATTGAACAGTTTTCTGCCCTGGGGTTTGACCTGTTGGCCCCGCTGCTTACTTTGGAGACGCCGACTGTGCGGGCTCTCTGGCCTTCTATATGGCAAAGCATTCAGCGCTGCTGGCCAAAGGGAATAAAAGCAGATGCTTTTACCATGCATCATTATTTAGCAGCGTTGGATATTGCAGGTCACAATGCGCAGCTTGACTTTCATCCGTGGTTGCCAGCTTTGCGACCGCTTGCGGCTGTTTTGTTAGGAGACTTTTATCAGTGTGCTTCTACGCTGACGGCTCACACGGTGGCTTTATGGGCAGAGGTGGTGCATAGCTGTCCGGGGGAGTTTTCTGAGTTGGAAGCAGTCTGTGAAGCGGCGGACTTTTATGGTGTTTGGGCGGCGGGGCGGCGATCGCTGCTGACCAAAAACAGAGCGCTCGTGATGCAACACCTAGATGTGTTGTTTGAGCGCGCCACCTCACCCGCACAAATCGCTCAGTGCTGGCTAGAGAAGGGCTATGCAATGCTGGTGTTGAGAGATTCACTCGATCCCATAGAGTGGGTCGGTGTTTTAAAAGAGCAAGTCGGTATTTTAGATCAATCTTTGGGTGAAAAGCCTGCTCAATCGCTGACTAATCCGATGCCTTGGGTGCCGATATTAAGAGCGTTAGCGCCTGAACTGGCAAACGTAAACCAGCCTTCGCTCGCCTATGCCTGTTTATTTGCAGCGGCTCCACCTAACAGAAAGCTATCGAGCTTTGATAGCCAAAGTCGAGGCGTAAATGGCAAACAGTCTGTTATCAAAATGGCTAATAAAATAGCTGCTGTGATGCCATGAATCAGGCTGTGAAACTAACTGTTATGCCACCTGATTTGCCGTTGCCTGATCAAACCGCAGCTATTTTGTGTAAGGAACTGTCCAACTGGAAAATAGAGTGGCCTGACTCTACACCTGTTGCCCAAAGGCTAAATTCTAAGAATTTCTTGCTTTTAGCGGATGATATCGAAGCAGCAGGCTGTTCTATTCTGTGGCAGAGCGATTCACAAGATGTCGCCAAGGATCTGCTGTTGGAGGCTACCACTAAAGATTTTTCCACTAAAGATTTTTATAGCTGGTCGGCAAAGCCCAGCATTTTAGCGCTAATTCCGCACTGGCGCTGTGATCCTTGGTTAAAGCGCTGCTTGGCTTCGCTGTTAGCGCAAACGCATCCGCTCACCAACATTGTTGTTGTTGACGATGGCTCAGCTCAGCCGCCGCTAGAAATTGTCAAAAACTATCCAACCGTAACGCTGTTAAGGTCTTCTGATCGAGTGGGGCCATACCAGCTAATTCAATCTGTTATAGATAAAACTGACTATACAGCGTATTTATTTCAGGATGCGGATGACTGGTCGAGCGGCGATCGCCTCAAAACCCTTTTAAAAGCTGCTCGTCACAGCGGCGCTGAACTCATCGGCTCCCAAGAGATTCGAGTGTTAGAACCTGATTTGACTCTGCAATCGGTGGGCTATCCGCTAGATGTCAATCAGGCGCTAGCACAAGCTCCCGGCCATGGCCTGCTTCATCCAACCAGCCTAGTTACTCGCAGCCTCGTGCAGCGCATCGGCGGCTTTGCAACGGGGCTCAGGTTTGGCGGAGACAGCGAATTTTTGCTGCGGGCTCAGTGGGCAGCGCGTATTGTCAATAGCTCACGCTACTGTTATTTTCGGCGTAAGCGACCTCACTCTTTAACCACGGCGGCCAAAACTGGGTTAGAGTCTCTTGCGAGAAAGCAGCTTACCGATAAGATCAAGCAGCAGGCGATCGCCCGAAGTCAGTCGGCTTTACGCCAGCAGCGCCCAGATCTGAGCCCGCTTTGCACTGAGCCACCCGTTAAACTCACTCATCTTTGGGGGCCGTTGCTGCGATGGATATCGTCACGCTAGATGTGGTGATTGCGGTGAAAGACCGAGCGAGCATCTATCGCTGTGTCTCTACGCTACTCGCGCAGATAAACTTGGTAGATATGCTCTCGCTGGGCCATATTTTGCTGTGTGACGGCGGCTCCCTCACTGCTACTTGTCAACATCAGTTAGCTCAGGTAGCCAAGCTATCCAAGGTAAAAATCTTGCGCTGCTGCCATCAGGGATTTAACAAAAGCTGGCTGCTCAATCAGGGGCTTGCAGCCGCTACCGCGCGGCTAGTGCTGGTTTCAGATGTTGACATTCTCTGGAGTGCAGCTACGTTAAAAAAACTATCTTTGGCAGCGATGCGTCAGCCAAACTGCGTTTATTCTGTTCGATCTGTTAAAGAATCTGATCCATCGGCCAAAGCCGCTCAGCGGCAGCGCTACAGCTATCACATTACAAGAAACAACGAAGCCGCACGGGTAGAAATTTATTTGGCAGCCGTTTCATCAGTTGAGCGGCCCGGTTGCGGCTTGCTGTGCGCTCAGAAGACTTTGTTTCAAAAGATTGGAGGATATCGAGACTGTTTTCAGGGCTGGGGCTGGGAAGATCAGGACTTTCTTATTAGGGCTCAGCTTTTGGGCTACAGTGTTGAAGCTCTGGGTTCGGTCGTCCATATTACGCATGGGGACAGCCGCCGCAATGCATTACATCAGCAGCGTTCTCCTCAGCAAAGTCGCGATCGCAACATTCTTCGCTGCTTAAATGGACTAGCCAAAGGCCAGCTGCTGGGCGACTTGCCTCAAAAAAATCCCGTTGCTAGGCAATTTCCAACGGTGTCTGTTCAATATCCTGCTAACCTATGCGACTTACCTTAATTACGCCCTATCGCGATCGCCCGCATCATCTCACCCATCAGCTAGCCTGGTGGGAAACATACGCGCTTAAGCAGGCAATAGAATGGATCGTGATAGAAGTCACGGCTGAGCCTTCAAAAGGATTAGAACAACAGCTTTTACAGCATCACGTTCGTTACTTACATCTTGCCTGCGGCGGGCCCTTTCACAAAACAAAGGCGCTAAATCTTGGCCTAAAGCATTCAACTGGCGCACTGGTCACGGCCTTTGACGTAGACTTAATTCCCTTGCAAGAGACTTTAGAGCGACATTGTTTTTTAGCTGAAAATTCGCCCTATCTGCTCGTGACGGGCTATCGGCTCATGGCCCAAACTGAGACGGTGGACGTAACCAAGATGTCGCAGGTTTTAGATCAGGCAACGCTAGGGCCAGAAGATCAGCCGTCGGCGCTGCGGAAATATTTGCTGAAGGGAGAGCGGTTTGGGGTGATGCCTTTGTTTTGGCGCGATCGCCTCCTCAACATCGGCGGCTGGGATGAGGCGTTTATCGGCTGGGGCGCTGAAGACCAAGACATGATTGAGCGCTATCTCACCCCAAAGCAAACCCTTTGCCGCTGTCATGAACTGGTCTATTTGCACCTAAAGCACGGTGAGGCTTCAAACTGGAACTGTAAAACGCTGACGGCGCGTAATCGAGACTATTATTATCGCTTGAGAGATAAGCCCCTTCAGACAAATAGCTAAAGACAAATAGCTAAAGACAAATAGCTAAACGCGCAATCCATTGTATATACTCTGTTGCTATACCTAAGGAAGAACCTGGGTGGTCTAACTTCTAAGCTTAGACAGAGGGAAAAATAGGACTATTTTTTCACAATAGGTACGTTGTCTGTTTTGGAGACTGAGTTGAAATGACTGGCGAAAAAAAATGCGCCCTGGCAATAGGTATTATCTTTACGGTAATAGGCATTGCTGGGTTTATTCCAGATTTGGTAAGCTTGCCCTCTGCTGGCGTGAGTGGCCCTATTACAGCCGACCAAGTGCCCGCTATGCCTGGGCCTAACTATGAAGCCGCCTACCTCAGAGGATTTGGCTATTTGTTCGGGCTTTTTCCGACTAATTTGCTTCACAACATCACCCATTTAGCCGTCGGCTTGTTCGGGCTTTATTCGGCAACGGGCGATCGCGGCGCTTTTAACTTCAATCGCTTCTTTGCCATTAGCTATTTGCTCTTAGCCATTTTGGGTCTCATTCCAGCGGCAAATACTTTGTTTGGAATTATGCCTATTTTTGGCAACAACGTATGGCTAAACGCGGTGACAGGTGCGATCGCTGCCTACTATGCTTTCGTTTGGCATAAAAACAACATCGAAGCAACTACTCTTGAAACCTAAGATTCAATAGCGTTCCCGCTTGTACTTGTGAGCTGTTGCTATCTTATCTTTGGACTGTCTACGGGTGCTCCATCACTTTTACTCAGCTCACGATGAACGCTAGTACCGATTTGAATGGCCTCATTGAGCAAGCGGCCATAGTCACTGGCCTCGTCACTAACCCTTAGCAGTTGAAGCGTTGCAAGGTTTCTCTCTATGCTAGAAAACATCTCCTGTCGCCGTGCCATAAACCGCTGATGCTTGCGCATAACGCTTTCAGTCATCAGGCCACAGACTAAGCTTTCTCGGGTTAAATGCAGCGCTTCTATCACTTCCTGTCGATTCTCTAGGTTAAGCCTGCTGTTTTGAGTAGATCCTAACTCTTCTAAAATTTCAACGGCGGCGACCATTTCATTAAAGCGATCAATTTCATCCAGCAGATGGCTTAGCACAACGAGGCGCTTGCCTTCCTGCCAGCGGTAGGTTGTCCAAGCTGTCGTAAGAGCGATCGCACCTACTCCGCCCACAGGCATCCACCGCCACACCGCATTCACATCATCACCACTCACAGCGCGCGACACCAGCAGCGTCATCGGCACACAAAACACCAGCGCCACACCAATGGTCAGCAGCTGTTCGATGAGCCAGCTCAGCCGCCGCTGCGGTAAAAACGCCGTTTGTCGGTAGGCCCAGCCCATCGTGACATCGCTAATATCTAAGCCTGTCAGCCGATCTAGCTCTCGCTGATCGATTCTTAAACCATCTAAATTAGAGCTGTTTGAATTCACGAGTTTTTCATTACTTTCTTCGCCTGTTCCGTCAGTCATTACGGCTGCCTTGCGCTCGTATCTTTTACAATTTGTCCTGCTTTTAAAAAGTGCTGTTAAAAGCCCAGCATACTGCCTATAGCTTCTAGGACTTTAGCGTAAAAATTACCGTCGATTTCGGGTCTAAAAATTTGAAACTTTTGCCCTTCAGCACCAAAAAAGGGACGCAGCGTCCAGCCTAGCTGAGAGCCAACTAGGGCATACAGCAGCACCCAGCCTTGCAGCAGCCGCCTACGCAGGTTTTGTTCTATTGCCTCTGGCCCGCCCACCATATCGCGCATTCCCTTGTAAAAGAGCCTTACGCCCACGCCGCCCGTAATCGCCATAATTAGCACGTTGAGCAGCAAAAAAAAGTTGTAGCCTTTGACCGAAATGAGAAAGAACAGGACAACGGGCGCAAAGCTAAACAGCAGTACGCTGATCACCGATACCGAGGTGAGTGCCATGGTGACGTACTGTTTAAAGTCGAGCTTGGAGCCGAATAGAATATCAAAAAAGTACAGCGTGGGTATGCAGATGATGAGCGTAATTAAATAGAGCGCAGGCAGCTTGATCGCCGAAGAGATAATTTGCAGGCCGCCGCCGTACGAGCCAATGATTGCACCATACACTGAAAAGAAAAAGCTGCTGGCAACAAGCAGTGAGGCGATTTTGGTTTCTAGCTTAACGCCGTTGCGCACGTCGCTAAGGAAGGTTTTGCGATCGCGCAGCAGCCAAATCAGCACCGAAAAATGGTTCATAGTTTCCTAAATGTGTTTTTATTTGCTTACGATGCCTTCACCCTAGTTCCAGCCCAAAAAGGTGCCGATTGACCGAATTACCTGTAAATAAAAATTACCTTCGATTTCAGGTCTAAAAACCTGAAACTTCTCTCCTTCAACCCCTAAAAGCGGTCTCAATGTCCAGCCTAGCTGAGAGCCTACTAGCCCATATAAAAACATCCACCCAAATAGCAAGGCGCGGCGCGAGCCCGAAGAGGCAGCTTTAGACCCCTCTACTAGCTCACGCATTCCCTTGTAAAAAAGGCGTATGCCAACGGTACCTGTAATGCCCATAACCAAAACATTGAGCAGCAGAAAGAAGAGATAGTCTTTGACAGAGATGAGAAAGAACAAAATTACGGGGGCAAAGCTGAACAGCAAAACGCTGATCACAGCGACTGCGGTTAACGCCATCGTGACGTACTGCTTGAAGCCGATTTGGGAGCCAAATAAGATATCAAAAAAGTACAGCGTGGGCAGACAAATGAGCAGGGTCAGCAGATAGAGCGCGGGCAGCTTGATAGCTGAAGAGATGATTTGAAGGCCGCCGCTGTAAGCCCCTATAATTGCGCCATATACCGCAAAAAAGGCGCTGCTGGCCACGAGTAGGGAGGCAATTTTGCTCTCTAGCTTGATGCCATCACGAACTTCATTAAGGAAATTGCTGCGATCGCGCAACAGCCGAATGAGCGTCGAAAAATGATTCATAACTGCTGATGTTTAAGTTTGTCTACCCACTAAATTGCTATAAACAACAGTTTTTGATGATGGCTGTTGGCTAGCAGGATGCCCCTTCATTTAAGGATGCTACAAAGAGGGGCGATCGCATTCCGCAAAGCGTCCGAAAAAGTCTGAAGAAAAGTCTGGCAAAAAAGAGATGTTCAGCACTTAGGGCATTACGGGCATTCTGAGCGGGCGATCTTTACACCAACTTCAAACCAGCGGCTATGACCATTAACGAAGGGCTTTTCAAGCTTGATGTAACTGACCATCACGCGGTACTCGGATTTTCTTTAGCAGAAGAGCCCAAAAAGGTGCGTAAGCGCTACTTAAAAATAGCGAGAGGCTTGCATCCTGATAGCCTACGCGATGCTTCTGACGAGCAAAAAAAGCGGGCGAGCGAGCTGCTCTCTAAATGGGTGAACCCGGCCTATGAAGCGCTGAGCCAAGAAAAGTCGGCCAAAGAGCACAGCATTGTGCTGAAAATGAAGCAGCAGCAGCTCGTCGCTCGGCCCATTTTGCTCTCGGCCAAAAGCGATGCGGCTAAAAAGCTGTTAGGCGCTAGCAGCTTGGAGCAGGACTACGCGGCGGCGCTGCAAAAAATTGCGGCCATTCAGTTTGATGATTTGACTCAAGTAGAGAGTGCGATCGCGACTATCAGCGAACTCAACGCCGTTTACCTGATGCGCAAAGGCAACGTCGGCCAAACGCCCGCTGCCGCGCCCAGCGAAACCGACCCATCCACCAGTTCAGCCGCAGATTCTACCCCGCGCCGCCCGCGCCACGAAGCCATTATTGAGAGCTATTTAGGCCGAGCCAAAGAATTTGACTATAAACGGGACTACTCTCGCGCTATTTTAGAACTGCGAGAGGCGATCGCCGCCCATCCTCAAAGCGCTCCTTGTCACGGCTATTTAGCTAGCCTATATCTCAAGTCGGGGCAGGCTACACTGGCCAAAATTCACGCCAGACAAGCCCTAGCCTTAGATCCTGAGAACGAACTAGCAAAAGCTGTGCAGGCCAAACTTGATGTCACCGCAGCTCAGCCTGCGTCTGCTGGCAAAAGCGCTCAAAAGGGCACTGCGCCCCCTAAAGCGGCAGGTAAAGGAGGCGGTCTCTTTAGCGGATTGTTTGGTGGAAAAAAAGGATAAATGCCTTCAGGAAAAGCAGCCAGAAAAGCAAAAGGGAAAACAGAGGGAAAAGCAGAAGGAAAGCTCTATCAGCCGCCCACGGGTGGCCGCGACTTACTGCCGCTCGACGTGGTGCAAAAGCGCTGGATTGAAGATCGCCTAGAGCAGATTTTTCACCGATGGGGCTACCACCGTATTATCACTTCCACCGTGGAGACGATGGATACACTGATGGCAGGCGGTGCGATTGATCGCATTGAGGTGATTGAGCTACAGATGTCTCAGCTCGGCGGCCAGCGGTTAGGACTGCGCCCCGAGCTAACGGCTTCGATTGCCAGAGCCGCCGTCACGCGGCTAGCGTCGGTAACCTACCCGCAGCGGCTTTATTACAACGCTAATGTGTTTCGGCGATCGCCCAAAGGCAGTCAGGGCAGCCAGCAGGAATATCACCAAGCAGGTATAGAACTGCTCGGCGCAAGTGGCCTGATGGCGGATGCTGAAGCGGTTTTACTAGCATCCGATTGTTTGAGCGAGCTAAACCTCACTGACGTCAACATTGTGCTTGGCGAAGCGGCCCTCACTTATTCGCTGCTGTCTGCCTTCCCGGAAGACATTCGTGAAACCATCCGCCATCACATTGCCGCTTTGGACTTGGTAGCGCTACAAGAAATGGCCCTATCAGATAGCTTGCAAAACTTAGTTGTACGCCTCATGGACTTGCGAGGAGAACCGCAGGCTGTGCTCACCAAGCTAGCTAAGTTTGACCTAAGCGACGAGCAGCGGGAAATCGTCGGCAGGCTAAAGTCACTGGTCGAGCTGCTGAAGCTAGAGCGGGACAGAGGCATTCCCCTCCCGTCTATTGTTTTAGACCTAAGCCTGATTCGACCCTACGATTACTACACGGGCATCGTTTTTGAAGTTATTAGCAGCACTCACCTTCAGCTAGGTCAGGGCGGCAGGTATGACGATTTGCTCTCAGAATACGATGCGGCGGGCGCAACGGGCTTTCCCGGCATTGGCTTTGTGCTCAATATCGAGCAGCTGCACCAAGAACTAACGCCCAGCGGCCAGCTACCGAGCAAAACGCCGCCTAGCGACTGGCTGATTGTGCCACAAGATGAGTCAGCAGCGGCGGCGGCTTTGGCTTATGCGCAAAAGGCACGGCAGTCAAAAAATACGGTGCGGGTGGAGATGAGCTTAGCGGTGGGGCAATCGGCAGATGAAATCAGGGCGATCGCCCGCAAGCGCAACATCGCTCGCATCGCCTGGATTTCGCCAGAGGGCTTACCCGATATCGAAATAGTTCACTAAGCTAGATAAAAGGCTAAATAGAAGACGTTCACCTTACGAATAAAGGAAAAACTGTGTCCCACACTATTGTGACCGACGTTTGCGAAGGCATTGCCGACTGCGTAGATGCCTGCCCCGTAGCCTGCATTGATGAAGGCCCAGGGAAGAATAAGAAAGGCACTGGCTGGTATTGGATTGATTTCGATACCTGCATCGACTGCGGCATTTGCTTGCAGGTATGCCCGGTAGAAGGTGCAATCCTTCCCGACGAGAAGCCCGAGCTACAGAAAACACCGACATAATCACATTGATAAAGGAGTAATCCTATGCCTGCCGCTCTTCCTGTTGTGATTGTTGCGATCGCCATTGTCCTATTCGTCACTCGACTGCTCAACCGTTAACTTAGAGAGTCTAAGATGTTATTGACATTTGAGGTTAGGAGCCTCGAAAGTAACGTCGAAGACCGCCTTCATGAACAGTAGATTTAACTCGTACGTCTGATAGGTTTGGCCCACTACGACGCCCAGAGAGTTTGCCTTCGGTCGCACGATGATGCTTAGCGCATAGCCAAATTCCGTTCCAAGCACGATCACTGCCACCTTTCGCGTAAGGAACGATGTGAGCTGCTTCAACGGCAGAGCCATCGCAGTCTGACTTGGGTGCGTTCGCAATCCGCTCGTACTCACACTCGCATAGTCCAGGGCTAGAGAGCATAGCGCGTCGAAGAGAAGCATCTCGCTTCTTCGGAGACTCCCATGGGTAAAGGCAAGCGAAAAGATGCCATGCTGCGTCGATGACTTCAGCGGCTCGTTTTGCCGCTAGCTTGTCCGTTATGGCAAATTCTATCCGGTTATAGTCGGCTAGAAGAAGGCAGAAGTCACTTCCTCGAACCGCCTCGCCAGTGCCTGCTTTGCCTGCGCTCGGAAGCTCAGGAAATAAATCTTTGACAATATCGCTTAGGTCATCCTCGATCTCCTTTTTGAAATCCTTCCATTTTGGCGACTCGATAATTCTGACTGTATCCGCCCACTTCTTGCCCCCCGTTTGACGGCTTACCCTACGAGAAGAAAAGTGCAGGTAATGATAATCCCTCAAATGGATACATTTTTCTGCGGCGCTTATGATTGCTTCAGGACTCTGTTTAAGGTTGGTTTTGAGTAATCTTGCAGGCGTACGAGAGTGGACGTTATAAAAGGAGACATCTCGATTGCTGACTTGAATGCCAGATCTGTATCCTCGGCTGCTACTTCCAACCCCTCTTTGAATGACAGAGAAGCATGGGTCAAAGACATACCATTCTGAAGGATTGCTTTTAGCGACTCGGGCTGCAGCGGGTCGGCCTAGCCGTTCGGCTAGTGCCTCTTTAATGAACGCTATCCCTCTAGGTTCTTCAACTTCTGTCATCTATCCTTATCCCATAGCCAAATCGTAGAACAGCCCTGCCTACATACAGAGCGAACATAACTTCAGCTTTCAATAGTCAGCTAACTCTTACCGGAAAAGAATCCGTGAATACCATCTTGGAATGGGTGAATAACTAAGCTAAGGTACGATCCCGTGACATATCCTTCAGAGCTTGAGTATTTTGGTTCTAGGCGACCCTGATTAACCTACGCAAAGGGTCAACCAGGCAAGCAGGGCAATCCTTATCTATTCACAACTTCGTTAAGCGCTTCCTGGATGACGTCATCGCCAACCCCATGCCGCTTCAAACTGTCAATCAGGGAGGAAACGATGTCATTCTCTAGCCGTTCTAGGTCGGTACGTAAGCCTTGCCCAATGTAAGTCCGTGCCAGCGGCTGATAGCCCGAGAACCCCAGAATAGGCGCTATCCGCTTTAAATCTTCAATTACATCCTCGGGCATACGAATAGTGACCGTAGTCATTGGGCGATCGCGCTTAAGTCGCTTTTTAAGAGTCTCAGGCTTCATAGTATTCACGCTCCTTTCCGGTGGCTTTGCGGGCAGAAACAATCTGAATGTAGGAAGTACACATCCATAGGATGCAGTATAGCAAACGTATTTACAAAATAAATACATTTGCAGTTCAATTCGTCAAAGTCTCAAACCTACTGATGCTATTCGTTTGCGAGCTAAAGCATTATCATCGGTTGCCCAATGGCGCGACTCAGGAGACCTAAGCGTTAGATACCGTGGCTTTTGCCGACAACCCAGCTCCGGCGAAAGTATTTGGCAAGGCTAGATTCTTTTAGGGTTAGGCAAATGGGGCGTCCGTGCGGACAGGTGCGCGATCGCCCTGCCTTTTGCCACTGATCCACCAGCGTTTGCATCTCACTTTGGCTCAGCACCGTGCCGTTACGAATTGCCGTGCGGCAGGCCGTTGCCACTAAAGCCGCCTCTAAGTTCGCGCCCAGGCTCAGCTCTTTAATCGCATCGGCGCAGTCTTCTCGCTGGCTTAACGGCTCTGGCACGCTGCGAATGGCCCACAGGCGATCGCCAAAAGGAGAAACTTCTATACCGATTTCACTCAGGCGTTCAATCTGTTCAACCGTGAGATCGTTTAGAACAATCGGCAATGTGAGTGGAACAATTTGCCAGCGCTGCTGAAGCTGTTCATAAAGCACGCGCTCGTGGGCAATGTGCTGCTCAATCAGGCACAGTCCGTCTGCTTGTTCAGCCAGAATGTACATGTTATGGATTTGGGCGATCGCTCTTAATCCCGCCGCTTCACCGGGCAATCTATCCGAGAGGTCAACGCTGCCGGGAAAGCCTTGTTCAGCAAGATTGGGCTGTATCTGCCGAGAGACTCGATAGCTACCAGCCGCTTCTGCTGCTTTAATTAGCGTAGTGGCTCGATGAGTTTGAGCGGTTTCGTTAAGCGTGTCTAGCTGAGGGATCTGGGTGATGGCTTGGGTAACGCGATCGCAAATTCTCTCTAACCCCTGCACATAAATCTCGGACTTGGCCGGATGTCGGTTCCAATCGAGCTGATGGGGCGGCAGCGTGAGGTGCAAAAAACAAATAGGATAGCGGTCTCTAGGCAAGGTGCGCCGAAAGCTGTTGATCACCGCATAAAAGAGTTCGCTGACCTCTACAGCTCTGCCGTTGATAGCCACGCGCACCCAGTCGGGCTTTCTGCGGTGAGCGCGATCAGGCAGGCCCACCGCTAAATACAGCCCGTCTTCGGCTAGCTCTTTAATGTCGGTATCGTGCACATTACGCAGCAGTTGGGGCATGAGCGTTTTGGCCGTTGCTCCTGGCCATAGCGACAGCCAGGGCGCATCGTCTTTTTCTACTTTCCAGGTGACCTGCGGGTGGCACAGGGCAAACTGTTGAATGAGCTGACTGACGTCTTTTACCTGCTGGGCGGCGCTGGGCACCTGTCGGCGGGCGGGCCAGCTATGAAACAAGTGGTTAGCGGTGACAATGGTACCGGGGGCGATCGCCGCTTCTTCCACATTTTCAGGCTCACCCTCACTGCCATAAACAACGTGATAGCCCTGCGTGCCTGACGCCTTTGGCACCTGAGTGCGACTACACACTTCTAGCCGAGCGAGCTGAGCAATACTGTGCAAAGCTTCTCCTCGAAACCCCAAGCTGCGAACGTTTAGCAAGTCGGGCCGGGTAGAAATTTTGCTGGTCGTATGGGCAACGGCGGCCTTGTGCAAATCGGCCAGGGCTATCCCTGAGCCATTATCAGCAACGCGAACTTTCCACTGGTCGGGCCACAGGCTTACCGCAATGCGATCAGCGCCAGCGTCTAGGGCATTTTCAACTAGCTCACGCACCACGGCGCAGAGCGAATCAATCACCTCGCCCGCCGCCATTAAGGAAATTATTTCTTGTGTGAGCGGCTGAATAGGAGCCTGTTTTTTCGTTTGCTTTGGGGTCTGTTTTGGGGCAGCTATTTCGTCCATAGCTATTAGTCTAAAGCGATCAGCTTGGCGTCAACAATTTAACTGGCAGCTTAGCTGAGGGCGTCGTCGCCACTGTGTCTTTTGTTCATAGGCATAGGCCATTTGCAACAGCTTTGCCTCTTGAAAAGGCGTTCCATCTCTTTAGCCAGTTGCTGAATAGAAGAATGTGGGCTAGCTCGTGTAGGTTAGCCTTGCCCAGCACGATTGCCCCGGCTGTGCGATCGCTCTACATCTAGCGCTGCTGCCGTCTCTTTAGCTTTTTCGTTAATACAAATAAAAGCATTCAAATGACCGTCGCACTGTTTAATTTTAGCCAGGTAATAGTCCACTAAGCTAGCGGCACTAATGTTTTCGCGCGCCATAGCGCTTTGCAGTACCGTAATCGTAGCTTCTTCCAAGGCAAAATTACTAAACTCAGAAGCGCGAGACACAGCAGTTGTTAGACTCGCCAACTTTAAAACCTCACTCTAAAACCGCTTTGTGGGGGCAGCAAATAGCAGATGACGCAGCTCTTAATTTGACTTTTTATTCCTTCACATTAATTTTTTATTTTACCTTTCTCAACAAACGTGAGCACCGTGCTTCACATTTGTATAAAAAAATGATGCGATTCGTGACGCTATCTTTGATCGCCCTGTTAAAGCTGCGAGGGCTCCAGGCCATTTTGTTTGGCATTGTGTTGCTAGCGACAACCGCAACCGCCGCGCTCCTGTTCAGCAGCGCTGTCAGCGCCAGCCCATCAAGTCGTCCGATGCTGACAACGGCAGTGCTAGAGCAGCGCATTGCCGAACCTATTCGAGCGGGCGGCGTTCTGGTTGTCGACCTGAGCGGTTTCACCATTGACTTGCGCCCCGGCTCACCCGATAGCGAGGCATTCACCGAACAATTTTATCGACGGCTGCAAAAGGGGCTCAACGGCGTTCACAACGGCTCCCCTGCTCTGGGCTTAAGCATAGACGGCGGACTCATTCAGGGCGACTTAGAGCTGGCTCGGCTGAGTTTGCGAGTGCCTGCCTATGGCGGCGTCGCTTTGCCCGCTCTCGAAGCCTTCAGCCAAAAGGCTCAGCTGGTCGCACCACCGACGCGATCGCTGACCCGTTCTCTGCTGATTCAGCCACCCGCTTTGCAGCGCTCTTCACAGCTGTCTTTGCAGCTCGATACGCTAGTGTTTCAAGGGCCGCTGCTGATGAACGAAACCTGCTTTAACGGCGCATTCAAAGCGGCGGGCCTTTACTTTTTGGCCCCGATAGAGGCAGAGCAAGCTATTTTCACCCAAATGGCTGACTGGCGAGGGGCACAGTTTGCCCGCAGCGTTAATTTTAGCCAGGGCCAGTTTCAGCAGGAAAGCAGCTTTCGCGCTGGGCTGTTTGCGAGTCAGGCAAAGTTCAACCAAGCGAGCTTTAACGGGTTTTCTCAGTGGCAGGGCAGCTCGTTTCAAAGCAGCGTAAGCTTTGCGCAGGCAGACTTTCACTCAGGCAGCTTTGCGCGATCGCACTGGCTCACCAACGCCGACTTCGATCAGGCCATTTTTCACGACGCCATCAGCTTTCAAAAAAGTCGCTTCGACCAGTCGCTGTTTTTAACCGACGCCCAGTTTGAAGCCGCCATCAATTTTCGTCAGGCCCAGTTTCAAGGCGCTATTAGCCTGCGCGGGGCGCACATTTTGAGCCAGCTAGACTTTGGCGATGCTCGCTTTGCCCCTGCAACTGCGCTCAATGTGGCCGACCTGGACTTTAATGCGGGCGAGGCGCGAATTTTGGGCAGTCCGGGCCAAATCGGTAGGGTGTTTTCAGTGCCCGCGCTGGCGAGTAATGAAACGGTGCTGCGTAATTTGGTGCGCAACTTTCGGCTGCTAGAGCAAATCAGCGACGCTAACCAAATTGAGTACACCGCCGAGCGGCTGCGACTAGCCCAAATTAGGCGGCAGATTTTTGGGGTGAGTCTCAATCAAGCCAATGTTTTTCAGCTTGTTAAGTTAGGGCTGAGCGCAGCGCAGGCGCAGGCCGTAAAAGCCAGCATTCAGACGCAGCCTTTTGTAAGTCGCGCTGATTTGCTCGGCGTCAGTGAGATTGATCTGGCCACTTATTTAAAAGTGCGCGATCGCATCACCACTCAGCCTGCCAACGTATTGAGCCGAGCAGGACAGCTCTTTCATTGGCTGCTGCTAGCAGGGCTATTGCGACTGAGCAACTACGGCACCAGCGTGGGGCTCATTTTTAGCGTAGGCATGATTGCGACAACCTTATTTGGGATCATGTTTTGGCTGATAGATCGCTATCGGCGGCGACTGCCAACGCCGCTTGTGCCCAACCGCGACGAGACGCTTTATATTTTGCAAAGCGGCGGCATTGGGTTAGCAGTGGCGATCGCCCTACTCAGTAGCTGCAGCGACTATCCAGCGCAAACCCTAGTAGCCGTCGGCGTTATCGTACTGCCGATTCCCGCTGGCCTGATCATGAGGCTCTATCAGCAGGGGCGCTATCACGACCTCATGGAGAGCAGCTACTTTGTCAAAAATGGAGCGCTGCGCAAGCTTCAGATTCTAATTGCGCGGCTGCCAGTGATTCCAGAGTTTCCCTTTTACCGCGATCGCTATCTCACCCTGCTGATAGATCGGCGCTGGAGCTGGCTTAACTACTACGACTTCAGCTTGAACAACTGGTTTAAGTTTGGCTTCAACGATATTCGCCTGCGCGATCAGGCCGTACCGGGGCTCATCAGCATCCTAGTTTGGTATCAGTGGGGGTTGGGCACGGCGTATATTGCACTATTGCTGTGGACATTTTCACGCACGATTCCGGGGCTTAACCTGCTGCTTTACTTTTAGCGATCGCGCATCAAGCGCTCAATCGGGAGCGTAAATACACGGGTTTTTAGCAGCGCTACTCGTCTCAAATCCGCTTGACTTCCGTATTTCTATTGAGGCACTAAGCCCGCCAGAAACAGACAATAGAGGCAATTCTGTAGAGCGTATGCAAAGCTGTTTGAATTTTCCCAAGAGGCATTTTGGGAAGGCGCAAAAGATTTCCTTGCCGCGCTCTTATAGAAAAGCAGCCCGACCCTGGGGGCTTAAAGGGGTCGGGCCTTTTTCTTTTTTAAACCTTCAAAGAATTTTATCTAGCCCATACACTAAAGACTTTAGCGGCAGCACGCGGCGAATAGAGAGCAACACACCTGGCATGTAGCAGATGCGATCGCTCGTATCATGCCGCAGCGTATAAGCCTGACCTGCCGCCCCAAAAATAACTTCTTGATGCGCAATTAATCCCGGCAGGCGCACGCTGTGAATCCTCACGCCCGCCTCTGTTTGGCTACCCCGCGCCCCCGGCATTTTCTCAGACTCTTCCACCTCAGGCAAATTATATTGCTTATTCAGCTCAGCTAGCATTTGAGCCGTTTTAACCGCCGTGCCGCTAGGCGCGTCCGCCTTTTGATTGTGGTGCAGCTCAATAATTTCAACATAGTCAAAATGCTCAGCCGCCTGAAGCGCAGCCTGCTGCAAAAGCACCATACCAATCGAAAAATTAGGAATCAGCAAGCAGCCCGTACTCGCCTTATCAGCAAATTCCGCGAGATCTTTAATTTGCGCTGCGCTCATGCCAGTCGTACCCACCACCGGGCGAACGCCATAGGCTAGCGCTGCTCGCACCGAACCATACACGCTATCAGGATGAGTAACATCTACCATGACAGCACTACCACCGCTGGGAGCTTCATTTTGAGCCATCACCAGCGTCGCTTCCAAATCATTCATTACAGGCACTTCGAGCGGCCCTAGCCCAATAATCTCACCGATATCTTCGCCGATATACTCAGGTGCTCGGTCAATCGCACCCGCTAAAGTCATGTCCTCAGCTTCTGAAACAGCTTTAACTATCGCTCTGCCCATTTTGCCAAGGGCACCGTTAACAACCACCGGAATTTTCTGAGGAGCTGTTTGAGAGGCTATTTGAGAGGCCGTTTGAGAAATTGTCGTCTGTTCGCTCATATTACTAGCTAGCGCTTCGTCGCAGATAGATAGGCCGCTATTGTATGGCGAAAGGGAGAAAAGACTATCTCCCTTGTCGCAACGATTCCTAGTTTTTTGCGTTCATAGTTGCATTCATAGTCGCCTTAGCCGACTTCAACTTGCTTCACATCTACCGCGTCTGCACCCTCAACGCCTTTGGCAACTGTAACCATCTTATCCAAAATGCTTTGGCTCGGTACTTTGCCTTTGAGCACAACGGTGCCACTGGTTTGGGCAACCCAAAGCGTATCCACATCGTCTAGCTGGTTGTCTTCATCAAAGGCAAGACTTACCCGCTTAGCAAGGCCGCTCTCGTCAAATTCGCCATTAAGCCCTACTTTGTAATCGGGAACGTCGTTAGATTGATTGCCAGCGGCTTTAGCAACGCCGCGCTTAATTTTAGACGTTGCCTCTGCTGGCTTATCTTTACCGAATATTCTTGAGAAAAAACCCATGATACTTTCCACACTGTAGTACAAAGGCAGGGAGGTTCCTGCTTCAGGTATAAAGATATCTGCCCTATGGAGATTCCTTTGTGTACCTTTAGAAACAAATTGGTTTTGCCAGCAATTGCATTCACAGTGGCCGCTTCAATTGCGCCTTTGCACACTAGGTAATTATGCTGTAAATATTGAAAAAAGCTTATGAATGCCGGATTAAACGACTAATATGACAAATGGATCGGGCAGTCTACAGGCTGTATTACATCAAGTTATGTTGGTAGCTTAATATTGTATAGCTCATGCACTAATTGCTCACAGTTACCCCTGATAGTTAACCCCCTGATAACCCCCTGAGCGTCATCGGCGATCGCTCCCTTGAGCGCATCCCCTAATGACATTGAGCCCTAATATCATTGGGCTTATTATTCATTGGGCTTAGCATTTGTGCAAACCAATGTTTTGATGAAGCTGTTTTGATGAAGCGACCTGTATAAAGTTTGCCTTGTAGTAGGCTTGTATAGCTCAGTTGTATAGTTTGGTTTACGCTGTCGCCTGTGTTTCCACCCCTGTGTTTTGGGCTTTGCTGCCTATTTTCGTTTTTAGATGTTTGTTTTCAGATGCTTGTTTTCAAAAGCTTGGCGTAGATAGATGATAAACAGCCGTTCCAGCACGAGTTACACGACCTCTCATAAACTTCACCCTCTCAGCTTGCTGGCCCAGCTCATCAGCCGCCAAGTTAGCGGCTGCCTGAAGCTAACGGCTCAGGCTTCAGAATGGCGGCTGCTATTCAACCGGGGGCAGCTCAACTTTGCAACCAATTCAGCAGATGCCTTTGGCCGCTTAGACAGACAGATGCAAGCCTTGAACCCATCGGTGCCCGAGTCCATACGAGATCAGGTGAGGCTGTTGTTTGAGCAGTCTGACGAGGTAGATGAAGTCGTTAGCCGCGACTATCGGGCGATGTGCTGGCTAGTAGAGCAAAAGGCGGTAACAACTGAGCAAGTCGGCGGGCTGATTGGCTCTATTGCGATTGAGGTCATTGAGCCTTTTCTAAACATTCGAGAAGGCAGCTATGAACTCATTCCTTCTGCTCGCACTGAAGGCATTCCAACCTTTTGTGACCTAGATTTACGGCCCATTGTGGAGCTATGCCAGCGCAACAGTAAGCAGCGAGCAGTAGGCGGACAGATCACTAACAGGCTCTCAAGCTCGGCTATGGCGGCGGGTGCCTATCGCGATCAGGTGAGTCGACAAGGTCAGATAAATGGCGGGCAGGCGAACGGTTCTGTAAATGGACAGAGCAATGGACAGAGCCGTGGTGCTGGGTCGGGGGGCATGAGGCCAAATAGCCTGTCAAGCAGCATGGGCCGAACGACTTACACCGTGGCCTGTATTGATGACAGCCCAACGGTGCTAAACGCGATTCAAAAGTTTTTAGAAGATCAAAGCCTGTCGGTGGTGGCCATCAACGATCCGGTAAAGGCATTAATGCAGATCGTGCGCAGTAAGCCAGATTTAATTTTGCTCGATATTACCATGCCAAATTTAGATGGGTATGAGCTGTGCGCGCTGTTGAGGCGTCATCCGCGCTACAAGCGAACGCCGATTGTGATGGTGACGGGCAACACAGGTTTGATTGACAGAGCTAGAGCTAAGCTGGTTAGAGCGTCGGGCTATTTGACAAAGCCGTTTACGCAGTCGGATTTGCTAAAGATGGTGTTTAAGCACTTGCCTGCTCAGAAAAGATAGATGATGGAAACGTGCCTCGCTTAAGCTAGGTCACTAAAATAGTAGATATCAATAGTAGATATCGCCGCTTGAAATCCAGATGATGAGTCAGAGCGCCATTGATACTAATAGGGTGAGTGAGGTGAACCGGACGGTGACGACTGTGCTGGTCGTTGAAGATACCCCTTCGGAACTGGAGCTGATGAGCCACTACCTGAGGGAGGCGGGCTACCGGGTGATTAGCGCGCCGTCGGGCCAAGCAGGGTTGGATAAGGCGATCGCCCAGCAGCCAGATGTGATCATCACTGACATTGTCATGCCTGATATTAGCGGCTATGAGCTGTGTCGCAAGCTCAAGCGATCGCCCCAAACGCAGGCAGTGCCAGTAGTGATGTGCTCGTCTAAAAAGCAGGCTATTGATCGCCTGTGGGGAATGCGCCAAGGGGCCAAAGCCTACTTAGCAAAGCCCTATACCAAGGCTGAGCTAGCTGAAGCTATTAAGATAGCTTTGGGGTGAAAAGGGGTATAAAAAAGGGCTAGATAAGGAACAGGTAAAGGAGTGAAAACAGAGCTTGCTATTCTTGATCGTCAGCTAACGGGCGAGGCTTACCTTAAGTTTCAGCTAGCGCCCAGGGTGCCGGCTTTGTTTGCCGCCAGGGTGGTTGAAGAAGCTACGGTGCTGCCGTCCTCTCGGGTGACGGCTATTCCTAATATGCCGCCCTGTATGCTGGGCCTAGTAAATCGCCGCAACCGGGTAATTTGGATCGCTCATTTGGTGCGTTTGCTAGGAATGCCGATTCCTGATCGGCCCAGACAGCAGTACAGTATGGTGATTGTAAAGGCTGGCTCGTCGCTGGGCCTGATGGTTGATGACATTGAGGGCATTATTCATCTCTCTGCCGATGCGTTACAGCCACCACCGCCGCAGGTGAACCCAATTTTAGTGCCTTATTTAAGAGGGGTTGCTGTTCAAGGCGATCAAACTTTGCTGGTGCTAGATGCTGAAGCCGTTTTACAGTCTTCGGTTTTTCAAGGCTGATGAAGGGGCCAGCGACAAGGGGCCAGCAACTTGTTAAAGTGCGCATTTAATCTGGTCTGCGCCTGATGATAGTATGCACCTCAATAATTTGCCCTATTTTGCACTCTTGCTTTGCTGAGGTGAGTTCGATATGACAGCTGATCTTCGCCCGCCTTACCCGCCTGATGCTAATGATGAGGCCGCTGCGATCGCCCCGCCGGATCAGGTCTATCAAGAGGCGTACAACAGCAGCGGCCCCAGCGAGCGCTATGCTCCTCAAAAAATTAAGGTCACCCAGAACCGCTCAGGCTTGTTTCAAGCATTTTATGACTTGCCCGTAGCCGATAAGCAGCTGGCCGGACTGCTGGCCTCTAAAATTATTTCAGTTGCGGGCGTGATTGGCTTGAGCCTGCTATTGCTTTCGCTTAATGCTCGCCGCCAGCTATTTGAGCAGGCGACCTCTGAGCTATCGGCCACGGCTAAAACCTTGGAGAACACGGCCACAGGTGAGCCGCTGCTAACCGATGATGCACTCGTAGAGGTGGCCGACTATTACGCTGATACTGAGCAAGTTGATGAGGAACTAGCCGCCGCCGCTAAAGACACGCTCAGGTCGGCGCTGCTAGCGGGTGATTTGGAATATGCTTCGCTGCTGGGCACCGACAGCCGGGTGATTGCCAGCGGCGGGGGCGATCGCCAGGGCAACTTATTTAATCCTGACGATTTAGTATCGGCAGCGCTAAAGACAGGCCAGCCCACGACTGCCCTAAGCTTAGTCACGCTGAGTGACCTTCAGCAGCTCGGCATTGAAGCCCCCGAAAATACGGACGAAGCGGCGCTAGTGCGCTTTGGCATTACGCCTGTGTTTGCTAGAAACAACGCGCAAGCAGACGCTGTCGCGCGGGGTGAAGTGATTGGCGCACTGGCCACAGGGGAGGTTATTGACGAGCGCTCGGCGGCGGTTGTCAGCACGCTCAATCAGTTTCCGCAGGGCTATAGCGCTATCTATCGGCAAGATCCAAGCGGCGGCTTTGCGCGGGTGGCTATGGGCCAAGGATCGCCAGACAAAGCGAGCTTAGAGCCTGACCTGGCTCAGCATCAGTTTTTGCAAAATGCGCTGAGCGCGCCCCCTAGCAGCATTGTCAGCGAGCGCTTTATTGGGCCAAAGGGCGATCGCTTCACCGTTGCGGCCACGCCGCTAGCCGATGGCGGTGGTAAACCCGTAGCGGTTGTGCTGCGCTGGCTCTCAGAGACTTCTATTCAAGAGCGGCTGGTGCGCAATAGCTGGCTGATTATTGGCGCGGCGATGCTGGCGCTGCTGGCAGATGTGATTATCGCTCGGCTGCTGGGCCGCTCGATTGTTAATCCGGTGAGGAACTTGCAGGCGGCAGCTGAAAAGTTTGCCTCGGGCGATCGCACGGCTCGCGCTAGCGTATTTGCTAGAGACGAGGTGGGACGGGTCGCCAGTGCTTTTAACGAGCTAGCGGCGGCGGTGTCTAAGTCTGAATCGTCGCTGCGGTTTCAGTCTCAAACCCAAACCGAATCGGCTAGGCGATCGCAGCTGCTCAGTGAGTTTACCTCTCAGATTCGTCAAACCTTAGATGTAGACTCGATTTTAGGCGCGGCGGTAGATCGCGTTAGAGCGGTTTTTGACGCCGATAGAGTGGTGATTTATCGCTTTAGCGCGGGCTATGGCGGCGGCGATGTCACCGCAGAGTCAGTAGGGAAGGGCTGGAGCCGAGCCAAAGGTGAGCATTTGGACGATCCAATGCTGCCCAACTCGGTAGATCGATTTAAAACGGGGCAGGTCACCTATGTAAACGACATTGAAACCGCCAACCTAACAGACTGTCACTGCCAGCTCTTAAAGGCGTTAGAAGTACAGGCAAATATGGTCGGCCCCATTATCGTGGGTGAAGATTTAGTTGGGCTGCTGTGCGTGCATCAGTGCAGCGGGCCGCGCTATTGGGATGAGGAAGAAATTAGCCTGATGCAGCAGCTCACTACTCAAATAGGCTATGCGCTCGCTCAGTCGCGAATTATGCAAACTCAAAAGCAGGCGGTGCGGCGAGAGCAGCAGCTCACCAGCCTAGTGACCAGCATTCGAGAGACAAGCGATCGCCAAAAAATATTTCGGATTGTGACCCGTCAGGTCAAGCTGGCCGTAGACTCTAGCCGCGTGGTGATCTACACCTTTGACGACCAGTGGAATGGCACTATTGTCGCTGAATCCGTCGATCCCCAGTGGCCACCCGCTTTGGGCTCAGAAATTACCGATCCCTGCTTTGCCGAAGACTACGTTGAGCAATATAGAACGGGCCGGGTAAAAGCAACTTCTGACATTTACACCGCCGGACTCACGCAGTGCCACCTCAGCCAGCTAGAGCCGTTTAAAGTTAGGGCTAACCTCGTTGCGCCCATCGTGGTTGAAAATCGGCTGCTGGGCCTATTGATTGCCCATGAATGCGCGGGGCCAAGAGACTGGTCAGCGGTGACAATTAGCTTTATGCGCCGCGCCGCAACTCAGCTTGGCTACGCTCTAGAACAGGCCGAGGCGATCGCCCAAAAGCAGCAGGCGCTCCAGCAAAACGAACAGCTCTTTGAAGAGCGCGTGCAGCAGCAAGGACTCGTGCAAGATCAGCTTGCCGTGCTGCTCAACGATATTCAAGCCGCTGCCGATGGCAATCTCACTGTTCGCGCCGACGTCACAGCGGGTGAAATTGGCACCGTCGCCGACTTTTTTAACGCCATCGTCGAAAGCCTGCGGCAGATTGTCACCCAGGTAAAGCGCTCGGCCATTCAGGTCAACAGTTCGCTAGGCGAAAACGAAAGCGCCATTCGCATCCTGGCCGACGACGCTTTGCAGCAGGCCGAGCAAACGACGCTGACCCTGAACTCCATGGGAGAAATGACGGCCTCTATTCAGCAGGTTGCGCAGCAGGCCCAAGAAGCAGCAGCGGTCGCCCGCACCGCCTCAGCCACCGCTATCACAGGCGAAGAAGCAATGAACTTAACCGTGAGCAACATCCTCGCGATGCGCCAAACAGTCGGCCAGACAGCCAAAAAGGTCAAGCGGCTAGGCGAATCTTCTCAGCAAATTACCAAGGCGGTGCTGCTGATCAATCAAATTGCCCAGCAGACTAACCTGCTGGCAATCAACGCGGGCATTGAAGCCGCTAGAGCTGGCGAGGCCGGACAGGGCTTTGCCGCAGTCGCTGAGGAAGTAGGCGAGCTAGCGACCCGTTCGGCCTCAGCCACCGAAGAAATTGAGCGAATTGTTGAGACCATTCAGCGGGAAACTAACGATGTAGTGGAGGCAATTGAGCAAAGTACGACCCAGGTGGTAGAAGGCACCCACCGCGTAGAAGATGCTAAAGCTAGCCTCAGCCAAATCTTGGCAGGATCCCAGCGAATGGATGAGCTGGCGCGAATGATTTCGGCAGCCACCGGATCACAGGTTGAAACCTCAGAAGCCGTATCTGCGCTAATGGCCCAAATTGCTCAGCTCTCTAAACGAACCTCTGACTCTTCGCGCCAGGTGTCTGACGCGCTCAGGCAAACCGTCACCGTTGCCCAGCACCTGCAAAGCCAGGTCTCAACCTTCATCGTCGAAGAATAGCCACTACACCACCGCAAGGATTAGCCCTATGGAGGACAAAGAAAAAGAAATCCGCCTACAGTTTCTCGACGAAGCTAACGAATATC
>JBARVS010000204.1:0-6925 GCA_049646385.1 Phormidesmis sp.
GCTGCTTTTAGAACCTGCTCGCAACATCAGCTAAATCTTCTGTCGTTTAAAGACGAACGTTTATTAAACTGGAATTTAACAGAGCATAAGTCGCGATCGCAGGCTTACAGGGCCATTGTTAGCTACTTAATTGAGGCCGACGTTGCTCAGCGGCAAAGGCTCTTAGCTGAAATTGAGCGTCAGCTCATGCCCACTGCCCGTCCGCCTCGGCTGACGCTGAGCTGGAATGAAGTTAGGCAGATGCAGCAGCAGTATCCCAATGTCACGCTGGGTACTCACACCGCCAACCATTTGGACTTGAGCACGCACAGCGATCGCACCGCTGAAGAAATGAAAATTTCTATGGCGCAAATGAAAACTGAAATTGGCTGTCAGCCTCAGCACCTGGCTTTTCCCTACAACCGCTATAACGATCAGGCGATCGCTCAAGTTGCCGCTGCTCGGCTGAGTTCTGCGGTGGCGATCGCCCCCGATCCAGTCGTCAGGCTCGGCACCTCACGCTACGCCCTACCCCGACTAGAAGCCCCCCAGTCTATGCTGCTGCTCAAGTCATGGACAAACGGCGGCTTTCCAGATGTCTCTCGCCGTCTGTTTGGCCGCATTTGGACAACGCCTTGCTAAGCGGCTTCGTTCAAGTAGGCAGTCACTCGTTCTTCTACTTTGTCGATAGGGATGTTTTGCGTCCAGTATTCCACCAGCGCCTGACCTAGTGCCCAAGCCTGCTTATCGGCGGCTCTGCTGTTGTTTTTGAGCAGCAGCGGCCACAGCGTGAGTAAGTCAAAGCTAGCGGTGCCAGTGGCCTGCCAGCCAGAGGTTTCGCTCAGCAGCGAAAACAGCTCGTAGGCCATCTGAAGCTTGCCTAACACCAGCGGGACTTCTTCGACCGGAATTTTCTCAGTGAGGAGGGCTCCTAGCGCCGGGTTGCCAGTGGTCATGGTCGAAATAAACTGCAAAATCGGGCTCTTGAGCAGCTTGGCGAGTCCTTCGGTGGTGGTCATTTGAAAGGTGTAGCGGTCGATGATTTTAGCGGCGGCGGCGGTGCGGGCCGTGCGGCTGCGGAGAAATCGAGCTAGGCGAAGCTGTTTGGCAGGGGCGATCGCCGAGATCAGCGCCGCTGAAAGCTCATCTTCGCCCCAGGCGGCCCGTGAATCCGCTTGAGTCACCAGCGGCAGCACCTGCTGACATAGCTCACCCAGCTTTTCGGCCCGATAGTTAACCGCTTCACGAATCGCCGTCTCCTTGGGCCAAGCGCCCGTTCGCCATTGATAAGGCGGGCTCCATTCTCGAATCGGCCTGAGCTTATCCACCTGGCTGACAATCGCAATCACAGGCAAATCATCTACCTCGTTGCGCATGTCCTGCAAAAAGTCAGCGTCTACCTGTAGGGCCGGATCTAGCGCAGGCGTTACCAGCAGTAAAATATCCGCTGCTGTAGCCTGCTCAACCACCTGCTCGCGCAAGTCACCGCGAGCTACCTGCTCATAGCCGGGAGTGTCCCACAAAATGAGCGCTTCGGTAGCGTTCTGAGAGGCTGCCTGAGAGATTGGCCCTTGCCAGCGGTAGCTCTGAATGGTGTCGGTGCTGGGCAGCACATCGACCGCCGCTCGCTCGGCCTGAAATAGCGTGTTGATGACGCTGCTTTTGCCCGCGCCTGTGCGCCCTACCAGCAGAATGCTCACGGGCTTTTGTTCTACGGCTTCAGCGGGTTCGGCTCGCTCGATAATGTCTCTAATCGTTTGGGTTTTGGCCTCGGCGACAGCAGGCGTCGCTGCCGTAATTTCAGCGAGTGCTACCTTTGCGCCGCCGCCGTAGAGCGCCACCGACTGCTGAGCTAGGTTGCGCAATATGCCTTCGCGCAGCAGGTTGCTGAGGTTGAGCAAAATTTGCTGGTTGGCTTGGCCGGTGTATTTGGCGCTGGTTTGGCGGGCGATCGCTGCTGCCGGATTAAGCACCCACTGCGCCCAGTTAACCGCCTGAATCAGCTTCTTGGCAGAGGGCTCTAGCCGCTGATACACCTCTACGCCTTCCACCATTTGCCCGATAGAAACCTGAGAGAGCACGGGCGAAAGCTTTTGCATCATCCGATCGGTGTCGTCAATCGTGCCGCGAATCAGGCCATAGGCTTCTGGTACGTAGATGTTGAGCAGCGGGCGCTTGACCTCAGGGTGATAAGCCTGAGAAACCGCTGTGATCAACGCTAAGCAACGCTGCCAAAATAGCGCCCAGTCATCCCAAACGGGCGGATCGTCTTGAGCAGCCTGTACAATTTGAGCTAAAGCAGTCTCTACTTGAGCCGCAGAATTTGGGCGAGCCTGACCGCTCTTTATTTGGCTCTGAGCATCTGCCTCAGCCTCTTTAGCCGCTGATTCTAGCTCGGCGGTGACTTCCGAAACCAAAGCTTCTGCCTGCGCTAAGGCGGGGCGCGTCCACAGCACCAGCAGCCAGCGCCAGCCCAGTAGCATAAACACAACCACCGCCCAAATCCAGTTAATCCCCCAGGCTCGAATCTGCTGTCCAGCGGCAATTAGCAAAAACGCCACAATGATGACAATCGGAGCCACTAGCACCGCGATTTGCCAGGGTTTAATACGCATCTTCATAGGGCTTACCTGATATGACCTACTTTTGCAATTCTCAGCTTCAGTTTAGATGAAAAGCACTATGGATATTCACGCGCTGTTGCTGCAAACCCATTTGCTACGCGCCAGCGACGGTCAGGCTGCTTCCGTATTACAAGACAAATTACAAGATAAGGACAATGCCAAAGCGACCTTGGTTTTAGTTTGGCCGCAGCTAGGTGACTTTGATACGTTGGAATATGCGGGGTGGATAGCGCGCGATCGCCCCAAACTCGAAGCCGCTAATATTCAGGTGCGGGCGGTGGGAATAGGCGATGATGAAGCGATAAAAGCTGCGCCTTTGCCTGCTCTTAACGGTGAAGTGTTTAAGCGAGCCTTTCTGAACGACTCACCTAACTTGTAAGGAAACTATCGCACCCTGTAATCGCGCTACACTCTTCGATGTTGCCTGCTCAAGCGTTAGCTCATGTCAGAAATATTTAGAGTAGGTGGCTTTCAATTTTTCATGCCATCGAATGACCACTCTCCTGCCCATGTTCATGTTCGCAACGCAGAGTTCAAGACTAGAATCGATATATCAGGAGAGGAAGCTAGGCTAATGGACAGTGGCGGTGATAAAAAGCTTGAGAAGAAAGCGCTAAAAATAGCCAACCAGGAACTAAGAGTATTGAAGTCTGCTTGGGAGAAAAGACCAAAATGAGTCGTTTATTAGCAGAGACAGTAACCGCAACACAGGCAAGATTTATTGCCGAGACCAGACAGCTAGAAATTGCTTTCAATAATGGCGCGGAGTATCGCTGGCCGATTGACTCCTTAGAGATGCTGGTTTTTAGAGAAGGTGAATGGGTGCAGCTAACGCCAAGGCCCTCTGATGATCAGCTAGGAAAAGTTGAGATTTGGCCAGGTGGAGAAATCGTTGAGTTTTGCGAAATCGGCCAGGGGTTTGAGATAGCTGAATTAGTGCGTGGGAAACTAGGTAGTGAGAGGTGGATGCGTTGGCTTTGCCTCTCCGGAGGAGACTCGCTCACAGGTGAGTCTGCATATCAGTCATAAGACTATCTTCCTACCTCTGCTCGCTTTGTCAGGCTCGTCGTTACTTGAGAAGTTGACAAAGCGTTTGCCCAAAGCAGTTCTCTTTTGGAAGGGTGGGCCGCAGGGACAGGATGGGTCGGCAACCTAAGCCACCGACCAGTGCCCTCGCAATATCAATCTACCTCCACTCGCTTCGTCACAATCGCCATTACCTCATCTGCTCGCCCGGTAGAAATGGGCCGACTCCACTCATTCGGCTCGGCATAGCCAAGCTTGTGCAACAGCCGAATGCAGCCCTGCACCGCAGCGGACGTACCAAATAGCAAATGGCGCACCCGCTCTCGGGGGACGGGCGGTGTGAATGAAGAAGGGAGCGCTGCGGATGGGGCAGCCTCAGCAGTGGACGCTGTAGCGCCCTCATGGGAAGGAATAAACATGAGTGTCTGGTCTCCAAAAAGACAAGTTTGGGAGGAAACCAGAACCCAAGTGACCTTAGCGACGCCGCAAAATGTAGTGCAAATCGATGTGGCTAAGGTACAGTGCCCTTAAGCCACAGACTGGCCTGATCAGTTTGTGAGCCTAGCTGTCGGTGGGTGCGCGAACACCTGCCGATAGCGCTTGAGTCAATTGAGTTCTGAGAAATAAGGTGCGATCGCAATCACAACCTTAGCTACTGAAGATAGGCTGATTCTGCTGATGCGTCAAGTGCCAGCAGGCGATAAAGGTAATAGGAGGAAGCACTGATGCCGTCCGATGCAAAATGCATCCCGGAGCTGAATAGTGGGCTGGTATGAGTAGGGCGATCCGAAGCCCCTCAACCTAAATCCTTCTCCCGAGGGGAGAAGGACTTTGATCTGGCCCCCCTTCTCCCTTTGGGAGCAAGGGGCTGGGGGATGAGGGCGACAGGATCTGATTTGAAGGCAAAGACATACGGGAACCTTAACCGTATGGAATCCGATCTTTCTCGCATCGCAGGCCGATACCGCCAAATACCCGAGCCTCTGCTGCTACGTGCCAAAGAACTTAGACAGCAACAAACCCCTACCGAAGAGATACTTTGGCTTTTTCTTAGAGGACGCCGTTTGCAAAACGCCAAGTTTCGGCGTCAGCATAATATAGGCAAATTCATCGTCGATTTTTATTGTCATGAGGCTCGGCTAGTCATAGAGCTAGATGGCACAATTCACGACAGACAAAAAGAGCGCGATGCAGAGCGTGATGCTTGGATGATGGCAAGTGGATTGACGGTTTTACGGTTTGAGAATGAGGCGGTTTGGAATCGGTTGGATCTCGTGCTGGATAAAATTTGTGAGCGTTTGGCGCTATTGAAATAGATGTTGGTGGGTTGGCTCTATGTTTTGCATTAGAGCCCTCATCCTAAATCCTTCTCCCGAGGGGAGAAGGACTTTGATCCGGCCCCCCTTCTCCCGAGAGGCGAAGGACTTTGATCTGGCCCCCCTTCTCCCTTTGGGAAAACGCACTATGCCACCCAGGTGTTGCTAAACTGTGTCTTGAAAGGGCTGGGGGATGAGGGCAACAGCATCCTAATGCCCTGGGATACTATTCAAGCGCACCTCTCTTAGGCTTTGCTGAAAACATAAGCAACCCCCTCTCCTTCTTATACAAACCTCCCAAATCGTAAGGCTATCCCAATCGCGCCACACTTTTTGTAGGTATCTAGCCTTTACGAAACAGTCGCAGCCGCTACCCGACGAGTTCGAGACTTGCGATCTTGCTTGCGGACGCCGCCCGCCATTTCGTACTGGTCGCTGCTTTTGCCAAATCGCACGGCGACACCCATCAGCACTTTCTCGGAATAGTCAGAGAGGGCGCGTTCGGCCTCTTCGATTTGGTTGTACAAGGCATCTACGGTAGAGAGGGTGGTGTTGTAGGTGTCTATTTTTTTGCGAAGGGTGTCGATAATTTTGGCGTAGTCTTGGGCGGAGGTGCCATCTAAAACAATTTTAGGATCGATAGATTGAATGCTCGCTAGGCGACGCTGTGCTTTGTCGAGGGTGCGTGAGCTACGTTTTTTACGGGACATGGTAGAAGTCTCCAATAAAAGAGTGAGTAAGGGTCTAAGTTCTGAACAGTTTTAGAATGGCCTTTTTGAGCGGCAGCAATCTCAGTAGAGCTAGTGATATTTGTATTGCTGGGCGACTAAAGTTTGCGTAATTGCCTGGATACGAAGCTGAAATTGATGTCGGCTAGGGTTGGCAAAGTACGGAGCAGATTGGAACTCTCCCCGTCCCTGCGGGCTACCCTGCCCGAGCGGGGCGGGTTTCAATAAGCCCGCTAATGGCCAGCTCACGCCCTTTCTTCTACAGCCTTACCATGTACACATAAGTGTGAGATAAATGCTGAAAAGTGGCTCTACACCTTGCGTTTGCCCTCATCCTAAATCCTTCTCCCGAGGGGAGAAGGACTTTGATCTGGCCCCCCTTCTCCCTTTGGGAGCAAGGGGTTGGGGGATGAGGGCAGCAAGGCTCTGACGAACCTCTCAGACTTATGTATACACAGGAGCCTCTACAGCCTTGTGCTGATCGAGTGCGATGAAGGCTGTAAGGCTTACAGGGTAGCCTGTCATCCTTACAGGATAAGCTGCAAAGCTTACAGAATAAGCTGTAAGCCCTACAGGGTAGGTTGCAAGCCTTACAGGATAAGCTGCAAGCCTTACAGGGTTCATTGCATCAATAAACGTGAACCCTGCAAGCCTTACAGGATAAGCTGCATCAACAAACGTGAACCCTGCAAGCTTGAACGGGTTCCCTGTAGCAGTTTTTGTTGTTGCCGCTAGCCCCCTACCCTAGCCAAGCTAGAACCGCTCTGGCAAAATGAAAGCACTATCGCCCCCGGACGCCCACCGCATGACCCAAGCTGAGCTACTTGCACTGATAGATCAGGCCGCTGAGGAAGGGTGGACGGAGCTAGACCTATCGGGGCAGGGGCTGACGGAGCTGCCGCCGGAGATTGGCAGGCTGACGCAGCTAGAGACGTTGGTACTGGGCAAGGTGGAAGGATGGAATTGGGTCAATAACGGAAACGTCCCAACTTTGATAGGGAACGAGCTAACGACGTTACCGGACGAACTCGGCCACTTGAAAAACTTGAGTAAGTTGGATCTTAGCGGTAATCCGTTAGGAAAAATACCCACAAGTGTTTTTCAGATTCAATCGCTAACTAGCTTAACAGCGGTAGATACTCAACTCACCGAGATTCCAGCGGTCATCGGCCAGCTCACCAACCTCACTGAACTTTTCCTCGATAACAATCAACTCACCGAGATTCCAGCGGTCATCGGCCAGCTCACCAAC
>JBARVS010000205.1:0-1704 GCA_049646385.1 Phormidesmis sp.
CGGCAGGGCAATCCGGCTGTGCAACGGGCCAGACGCACTTTATTAGAGCAGTGCGATTTAATCTATGCGTCTACGGCTGTTTTGAGCGATCGCTACAGCCGTCTGTTTCCCCAGAAAAAGATCTTTAGCGGCATCTATGCGCCCTATCTAGATTTTCTTTTATCGCAAAAGCCCGCCTCAGCTAAGCAGCCGTTCACGATTGGCTACATGGGCTCTAAAGGTCATCAGGCCGATTTAGAAACGATTGTGCCAGCCATTAGCCTCCTGCTTGAGCGGCATCCCACCGTTCGCTTTGAAACCTTCGGTACGATTGCGATGCCCAAGGCGCTAATGGGGTTGGGCAATCGCACTCAATCACATCAAACCGACACAGACTACGCAGGGTTTTTGAACAAGCTGGCGCAGCTTGGCTGGGGTATCGGGCTAGCGCCGCTAAACAACACCGAATTCAACCGCTGCAAGGCACCGACTAAATATATTGAATATACAACCTGTGGCATCCCTACGATTGCCAGCAGCGGCCAGGTCTATGACCAGTTCACATCAGAGTCGCAAATATTAATCGCCCGCCCCGATGAGTGGGCCGCCAAAATGCAGCAGCTCATAGATAGCGAACCGCTGCGAGCCAGCTTAGTTGCTAATGGTCAGGCGTACTGCGCTCAAGTTTTTAGCCTCAACGCATTAGAAGCTCAAATTAAAGAATTAATTGCTCAGGTATAAAGTATTGGAAAAGCGATTAAGTGCTGTTTAATTCTGTTGATTTTTTTCTGCTGCTGGCGATCGCCCTCCTCCTATACTGGCAATCTGCTAGCCTTGTTTGGCGACAAAACTGTTTGCTAGCTGCTAGCTTAATCTTCTACGCCTACTGGTTTTCGCCTTATCTGCTGCTATTTCTCGCGCTCAGCGCAGCGGCCTACGTAGGCGGCCTGCAAATCGCCGCTGGTCGGCGACAGGCGTTGACTTTCACGGTGATACTGCTGCTGGCGATTTTAGGCGTTTTTAAATACACCCAGTTTTCGCTTAATTTGTTTAATGGCTTAACCGATAGCTTAGCCATCTCTACGGTACTGCCCACCATCAACATTCGCGTTCCGCTAGGCATCTCCTTTATTTGTTTTCAGCTAGTGGGATATTTGGTTGATGTGGCTCGTCGCCAGGTACCTGCCGAAAAAAGCTTTCGTTTATTTACGCTGTTTATTGGCTTTTTTCCTCAGCTCATTGCAGGGCCAATTTGTCGGGCCGAACAGCTCATGCCTCAGCTTAAAACAAAGCAAACTTTTGATAGCCGTAGGTTCGCTAGTGGCGTTTTGCTGGTGGCGATTGGGCTAGTGCTCAAGGTGGCTTTTGCTGATGGCCTAGCGCCTTTTGTCGAGCGAGTTTTTAGCGCCGAGAGCTATGCTGAAGTGCCCACAGTGCTGGCGGCTGTAAGCTTTGGTGTGCAAATTTTCTGTGACTTTTGGGGCTATTCTACGATGGCCGTAGGTGCAGCTCAGATGTTTGGCATTGAGGTGCCGATAAATTTTTACTTACCCTATTTTTCTACCAGCTTAAGAGAGTTTTGGCGGCGATGGCACATTACCCTTTCTGACTGGTTTCGAGACTACTTATATATTCCGCTAGGAGGCTCTCGCTGGGGTGAGCTGATGACGGCTCGGAATTTATTAATAACGATGACGCTGTGCGGCTTATGGCATGGGGCGAGCC
>JBARVS010000206.1:0-8400 GCA_049646385.1 Phormidesmis sp.
GGGGGCGATGAGCTATGGATCAATTTCTCAGGAGGCACATGAGACTTTAGCGATCGCCATGAATCGCATCGGCGGCAAGTCCAACACAGGCGAAGGCGGCGAAGATCCTGACCGCTACACCTGGACAAACGAGCGAGGCGACTCCAAAAACAGCGCCATCAAGCAAGTGGCCTCGGGTCGCTTTGGCGTCAACAGCCTGTATTTGTCCAAGGCTAAAGAGCTGCAAATTAAAATGGCTCAGGGCGCAAAGCCCGGTGAAGGCGGCCCGCTCCCCGGCAAAAAGGGCTATCCCTGGATCGCCAAAGTGCGTAATTCAACGCCCGGTGTCGGCTTAATCTCTCCACCGCCCCACCATGACATTTACTCGATTGAAGATCTCGCTGAGCTGATTCACGACCTGAAAAATGCCAACCGAGCCGCACGGGTGAGCGTCAAGCTCGTCTCTGAAGTAGGCGTAGGCACGATCGCCGCTGGTGTCGCCAAAGCTCATGCGGATGTTGTGCTAATTTCTGGCTTTGATGGCGGCACAGGCGCGTCTCCGCAGACCTCCATTAAGCACGCGGGCTTGCCTTGGGAGCTAGGACTGGCCGAGACGCATCAAACCTTGGTGCTTAACAATTTGCGCTCTCGGATTGTGATTGAAACTGATGGGCAGATGAAGACCGGGCGAGATGTGGCGATCGCCGCTCTCCTCGGCGCAGAAGAATTTGGCTTTTCCACCGCGCCGCTGATTACATTAGGCTGCATCATGATGCGCGTCTGCCATCTCAACACCTGCCCAGTGGGAGTAGCCACCCAAAACCCCGAGCTGCGCAAACAGTTCACAGGCGATCCTGAGCACGCCGTTAACTTCATGAAGTTCATCGCCCAAGAAACTCGCGAAATTATGGCAGAGCTAGGCTTTCGTTCGCTCAACGACATGGTGGGCCGCACTGACATTCTCGCTGCTAAAACAGCCATCGACCATTGGAAAGCCAAAGGCATTGACCTTTCCGCCCTGCTGCACAAGCCCGACGTTGGCCCCGAAATTGGCCGCTACTGTACCCAAGCGCAAGACCACGGCCTAGACAAGTCTCTCGATATGACTCAGCTATTAGAGCTGTGCCAGCCCGCCATTAAAAAAGGTGACAAGGTAACGGCAAATTTGCCTATCCGCAACGTTCATCGCGTGGTCGGTACCATCATCGGCAACGAAATTACCAAGCACCACGAGCAGGGCCTGCCCGAAGACACCGTGCATCTTAAGTTTGAGGGCACCGCTGGGCAAAGCTTTGGAGCCTTCATACCGAACGGGATGACGCTAGAGCTAGAGGGCGATGCCAACGACTACTTGGGCAAAGGTCTCAGCGGCGGCAAGATTATTCTGTACCCTGCCAAGGCTTCTACCCTAGTCGCTGCCGAAAATATCATTTCGGGCAACGTGGGTTTATACGGCGCGACTGGCGGTGAAGCCTACATTAATGGCCTCGCTGGAGAGCGGTTCTGCGTTCGCAACTCGGGCGCAACGGCGGTAGTAGAAGGCGTCGGCGACCACGGCTGCGAATATATGACTGGCGGCCAAGCCATTATTTTGGGCCTAACCGGACGTAACTTTGCTGCCGGAATGAGCGGCGGGGTGGCCTACGTGCTAGATGAAGCAGATGACTTTGCCAGTCGCTGCAACATTGAAATGGTTGGGCTAGAGCGGGTTGAAACGGCTGGAGAAAGTCAGGACTTGCAAGAGATTATTCAACGCCACGCGGACTATACTGGTAGCCCCAAAGCGAAAGCTTTGTTAGATAGCTGGGAGACGGCCTTGCCTAAGTTTGTTAAAGTCATGCCGCGAGACTACAAGCGCGTTCTACAACATATTCAAAAGGCTCTAGCTGATGGCCTCAGCAACGACGAAGCCATGTCAGCAGCCTTTGAAGAAAATGCCAAAGACACCGCTCGCATCAGCGGCGGCTAACGCTTCTACTGCATAGCCTCTCGTTACACGGCCCGAAGCAAATCCCCTCCGAGAGGGAGTCCCTTTTTTCTAATATCACCTTTTCTCCTCTAACGCAAACTCATGGGAAAACCAACTGGCTTCATTGACTACCGCCGCGAAGCACCTGCCGAAACTTCGCCTAAAGATCGCATTCGCAACTGGAATGAGTTCCATTTGCCCATGCCAGATGCCGCCCTGCAAACCCAGGGTTCTCGCTGTATGGACTGCGGCACGCCCTTTTGCCACACGGGTGAGCTAATTAGCGGCATGGCCAGCGGCTGCCCAATCAACAATCTCATTCCCGAATGGAACGACTTAATCTATCGTGGCCTTTGGCGAGAAGCACTAGACCGCCTGCATAAAACCAACAACTTCCCTGAATTCACGGGCAGAGTCTGTCCGGCACCTTGTGAAGGCTCTTGCGTGTTAGGCATTACCAGCCCACCTGTCACCATTAAAAACATTGAGTATTCAATTGTTGAAAAGGGCTGGGCAGAAGGCTGGATTGTGCCTCAGCCGCCCGCTAAGCGTACGGGTAAAAAAGTGGCTGTGGTGGGCTCTGGCCCTGCGGGACTAGCCGCTGCCGATCAGCTCAACAAAGCGGGCCATTGGGTAACCGTACTTGAGCGGGCAAACCGTCCGGGCGGGCTGCTCACTTATGGCATTCCTAACATGAAGCTCGATAAAAACGACATCGTGCGCCGCCGATTAGACGTGCTTGAAGCAGAGGGCATTACGTTTGTGTGTGATACCGAAGTGGGCAAGGATTTGCCTGCTGATAAGCTGCTGAGTGACTACGACTCGGTGATTTTATGCACGGGTTCTACGCGGCCTCGCGATTTGCCGATTGAAGGCAGAAACCTCAAGGGCATTCGTTTTGCTATGGAGTTTTTGACGGCGAACACTCAGGCTGTACTAGATGGGACGCCCGGTGACGACTATATTTCAGCGGCGGGTAAAGATGTGGTGATTATCGGCGGCGGTGATACAGGGACAGACTGCGTGGCTACGTCTGTGCGTCATGGCTGCAACAGCATTAATCAGCTAGAGATTATGCCCAAACCGCCGGCAGTGCGATCGCCTGCCAATCCCTGGCCCGAATGGCCCAAAATCTACCGCTTAGACTACGGCCAAGAAGAAGCCAAAGCCTTGTTTGGAGAAGATCCGCGCGGCTATGTGACAACAGCAACTAAGTTTGAAGACGATGGCAACGGCAACCTGGCCGCTGTGCACACCGTAGAAGTGCAGTGGGAGCGCGACGAAAGCGGTCGCTATACGCCCATTCATGTCCCCGGCAGTGAAAAGCGCGTGCCTGCACAGTTGGTGCTGTTGGCCATGGGCTTTTTAGGGCCAGAAACGCCCTTATTAGATGCGCTAGGCTTGGAGAAAACCGAGCGCAGCAACGTTAAGGCCGAGCATGAGAACTATACGACCAATAAGCCCGGTGTGTTTGCCGCTGGTGACTGCCGCCGAGGGCAGAGCCTGATTGTGTGGGCAATTAACGAGGGTAGAGGGGTGGCAAGAGAGTGCGATCGCTATCTTATGGGCACCACCGAGCTGCCTTAGACGAGCATATTGGCATTAAAAGTTCGTACTAGGCAAAAATAGATGGGGCAGTAAGAGTCAGCGATTGTCTAAGAAGTAGAAAGCGGCTATCTACGAAATAACATTTCGCTTAGCCGCTTGCAAATTCAAGCCATCTAAATGGGCATGGGGCCCAATTCTACTTGCGACCCTAGCAGTGCGCGATCGCTCTGACGCTAGGCAATGCGCGTTTTTTCAATAGGCTCTTGGATGGAAAGAAAGAGTCTGCTAGCTGCACAAGCACAAACTGTTAAGCGGGCGAACTGTTAGGCAGGCGAATAGGCCATCAATAATTTAAGCAAGCGCCTTTAACTCAATACCTTTAACTTAACGCTTTTGAAAGTACACCTTTTGGCCTTCATTAGGCACATAGATACACTCACGAGCAGAGCGCCATAGGCTAAGTAAAACAGGCTCTTTAGACTCTCGAAAATGCTCTCCCATAATTGGCCTAATCGCGGCAGTCGCAGCCTTCAAGTAATAGTGAGGCATCCCCAAAAAGAGATGGTGAGCAACATGGGTGCCAATATTGTGATGAATACTGTTGAAGATGCCGTAGTCGCGATCAATCGTAGAGACAGCTCCCTTAAGGAAATTCCAGCTATCGTTGCGATACCAGGGAATATCCGGCTCTGTATGATGCAAAAAGGTGACTAAATCCAACCAGACAATAAATACCAAATAAGGCATTATGTAGTAGTTAAGCAAGAAGAGCGGCCCCATGAAAATACCTACGCAGGCAAGCGCTCCCGCAAATAGCGCTATGCAAACCGTGCTAGCGATAACATCCCACTTTTCAGAGGGACGAAACAGCGGGCTGCTGGGCAAAAAGTGAGAGCCCCGACGACCGGGCGAGCGGAAGAACAGATAAAACGGATAGGCCAACAAGAACAGACTATAGCGCACAAATTTAGCCAAGCCGTCCATTTCGTCATAGGTTTGCTTGGAGATAGGATACCAGCTCTCATCGGTGTCGATGTTGCCTGTGTTGGCATGGTGCGTGCGATGGCTTATGCGCCAGCCGTGGTAAGGTACCAAAATGGGCGTATGGCTGAGGTGTCCGACGATGTTGTTAAGCCATTTGTGCTTAGAAAAAGAGCCGTGGCCGCAGTCGTGACCAACAACAAATAAAGCCCAAAACATAGTGCCTTGCGCCAGCCAAAATAACGGAAAAAATAGCCAGGAGTTGAAGCCGTGCGCCAGCGCGTAAAGCCCAGCAATAATGCCAATATCTAAAAAGAAGTAGGCGAGCGATCGCCCTGTTGAAGGTTGAAAGCAGTAGTCAGGAATGGCGTCTTTAAGGTCTTTGAGCGTGAAGGGAAGCGCAGCCTCTTCAGAATCTGAAGGAGAAAAGATGGGTCGAGTACTGAGTTGCACGTATTACCTGTTTTATTGAGAGCTGTTAATAAGTCCCTAGCCCCAGCACTGAACGCACAGCGGGCTCTAAGATTTTATTTACAAAGCTTCACAATACTATAGTCTGTACTACATACCCAAGCAAATCCGCTAAAAAATCAGCAAAAGATGATTTTTTAGGTAAATGTACTCTCTCTTAGTTCTTGCGCTCATTAGTTTTGATACTGACAGATCCCGATATTAGGTCGCTTCAAGAATTTGCGGCTTTAGTTTTTTCAGCCTTCAGCCTTCAGCCTTCAGCCTTCAAAGGTTCAATACAGTCTGATGTTTCATGTTGAGGATTATTCACGACCTTACTCACCGGATACATTTGCATAGCCTCTGATTCATAGGGCCGTAGCAGAGGCTGCAAATGTCTGCCGTCTTGAAGCTCAGGGTCTAACCACAAATCGTAGTCTTCTGGATGAATAATCACTGGCATTCGATTGTGAATGGCCTGCATTTGCTCATTGGGCTCAGTAGTTAAAATGGTGCAGGTTTCTAAATAGCTGCCGTCGCCGCTCTGCCACGTTTCCCACAGGCCGGCAAAGCCAAACAGCTTATGGTCATTTAGCTGAGCATAAAAAGGCTGCTTGCCCTGGGATTTTTTTGAGCTAGTGCGCTGCCATTCGTAAAAGCCATCGGCCAGTATTAAGCATCGTCGCCGCTTAAAGGCGGCTCGGAAGGAGGGTTTTTCGGCAACGGTTTCAGCGCGAGCGTTGATCATGCGGCTACCAATGCTAGGATCTTTGGCCCAGCTAGGCACGAGCCCCCATTGAAATAGTCTATATTCTCGCTGGCTAGCTAGCTGGGCGATCGCACTTACGGGCTGAGTCGGCGCAATGTTGTATCGCGGCTGAGGGTCAGGCGCGGTTTTTAGGCCAAAGGTTTGGGCGATCGCCTCACCATTTTTCGCCCCCCCTTTTGTTTGCGTAAACCGTCCGCACATAGCTCGTCACGAATAAAACAGAACTCTGAGATCACACTGTAGCAACCCCAACTAATTTTATCGCCCCATCAAAGGCAGATCTAGCTACCCAACTTTTTGCTCATCATCTTTTTGCAGCCGCAGCAGCGCAATGCAAACCGAAATCCACAAAAAGCCAATGCCATAGCCCGCTGCAATGTCAGTCGGCCAGTGCACCCCCAAATACAGTCGGCTCAGCCCAATAAAGATAATCAGCACAGTCGCAACGCTATAAAATACTTTGGCATAGCGTGGATAAATCGTTGCGAAAACGTACGACAGAAAACCGTAGAGCACCATAGATCCCAACGCATGTCCGCTAGGATAGCTAAAGGTGGTTTCAACAATGGGCGAGTCCCAAAGCTGCGGCCTTTGCTTATTAAAGGCCAGCTTTAAAAAATAGCTTAAAACCACTCCACCAAAGGCGTCTAAAGCAAATATCTTGGCTTCTGTGCGATAGCGCTTCAGCCACAAAAAGCAGAGCACAATGGCCGTTAAAGGTACCACCGTTTTAGGATCGCCAATGCGAGTAATGCCCACCACTATCGCATCAAGCGTCGGGCTAGCAAACTGGTGAATGTACAGCAAAATGGTTCTATCCAGGGCGAAAGCTTCTTTTTCTAGCACTTCGTCAGAAAGCTCAGCCAGCAAATAAACAATCAAAATGCACAAGCCAAGCCAAACTACACCAAAGAAGGCTACAAACGAAGCAATTCTAGTGTGAACCTGTTTTTTCCAGGCCGCTGCCAGCCGAGCTAATAATGCTTTCATAGGACACGGAAGTATATCGAATTGTATTAAGAATAGTTTAAACAAGGCGTTTAATGCTGCTCGCTGCAAGCCGTCAGCAGCCAAATAGATAGACAAGACAGTCCGCACTAAGGCGTTTGATAGCTCGCTGTTCTAACCGTCAGCTCGTTTAAGCTGGGCTCACGTGTAAAAATAAAAGCACCTTGTTTTTCTTCTCTGCTAGAGAGAAAATCTATGGTCTGTTCGCCCGATTCAACGATCTCGCCCTCTATTCGCAGCTCAGCAACTACCTGAACTGCCGCTGCCGTCTCATCGCCAACGTTGGTCACCGTAAAAGGAACGTAATACTTGCCCTGTCGCGTTTCTACCGTTGAGGTGACTTCTAAAATAGGCGGATGGGGATTGCGATCGCGCACCCATAAATAAATCACCACTCCTAAAACGCCCGCCACGATCGCTGAAGCCATCAAAAAGCTGATCCATTCAGCAGACGACTGCCCATTTCTTTGACCTTTCGTAGGGCCTTTCTCGGCACCTCTGGCAGAGCCTTTCCCAGAACCTTTCCCAGAGTTTTTCACAGAGCCAATCTCCCAGCCGCGCCGCCAACAGTTGCGGGCAGTCCCAAAATGATAATCTCTCGAAAAGCCAAGTCCCACGGCGTAGAGAAGCTAATCTGTCCGAAAAAGCCCAGCATTAAAGCCGCCGCTATCAGCGAAATCAGATAGGAAAACAGCGTCTCACCTAAAGGATCTTGAAACAAACCTGACTGCAGACGCCTTTGCCCCTGCTGGGTAAAGTCCGCCTGAAAAACAATGCCATAAGACAGCGCTAACGAGCCCATTACGGTCAATATCAGCCAAGAGTTTTCTACAGAGGCTACTAAAACGGTCACCTCATCAGTTGGCGCAATGCTAAAAGCAATGATAACCGCGCCAATTAAAGTAGCGCCCAAGTCTGCGATGGTTTCGTTTAGGTTTCCTTCTGGGAAAAAACGCTCTGACAGCGAAGGTGGCGCTGCTTGGTCAGGTTGATCAGAAGATGAACTATCCGAATCACCTAAAAATTGATTAGAAAGGGCAACGCCTAGCGAAAACGGCACGCTTTCAAAAATAATCTTGCCCATAGAGTCACTCAGGCGCGTTTCGAGGGTAATTTGCCGCAGGATAATTAGCGTTAGCGCCGCACAGACCAGCCCGATTGCAACCGCTTCAATCGCATCGGCGATCGCTTCCTCCTCTTTAGTCGCCTTCAGCTTACGAAATCCTGCCGTCCGGCTGAGCAAATACACAACAACCAGCGTTATCAACAGCACTGCCAGCAGACGTGACGGCGATGCAGATGAGCCAAGCCACCATATTTCCATGGTGTAAAGCAAAGGAACGCCAAACAAAAACCCGCCGCAAACGCCCCGTACCAGGTCATCAATTTCGTGCCGAAAGTGAGAATTTTGACGCTTTCGCCGCCGATGCCCTCTAAACGATGCCATGGTGTTATTCAACAGGTCTCAAAGCCTTCCTAGTGTAGCTTTCGGCGGTCTGTCGCAAACAGCAAACAGCAAAAAACCCCTCCTACGAAGTAGAAGGGGCTTCAAGTCAACAGTTAAGTTGAATCAATCAAGGAACAATCATCCGATGACTATGCGTTGGACTATGCGTTGATAGAAGGAGCCGTCAAAGCGACAGGGGCAGCTTCACCAGCAGCCAAGTCAAGCGGGAAGTTGTGAGCATTGCGCTCA
>JBARVS010000207.1:0-12440 GCA_049646385.1 Phormidesmis sp.
CGTCAGTGATGGAGCATGATAAATACTTTTGGCGCTCAATTTCAGAAAGCTATCGGACGCTTTCGACTGGCGGCCTGCTTATTATTGGCGTTCCTATCTATATGGATTTGCCTACTGACTGGAAAAACACGACGCTGACTTTTAAGCGGCATGGAAAAGCCTACGATGCTGATTTTTACAGGTTTAGTGAACAGGCGGTTAGGGAAGTTTTGTTTGAAAAATTGAAGATTCACACGTCTGTGCTAGTGAGGAAGTATCCTAATCCTTATATGGTGATGGCCGGGATAAAGCAGTAGCATAGTCGGATGATTACTTTTGTTACGTTTCACATCGATTTGACAGGAGAGTCAGCGCCTCCTGATATGCCTGAGACCTCTTCACAGTTGCTAGGACAGGGAGAGCTAGGGTATGGAGAGATGATGTCGCTGATGTTTCAGTCGGTGTCGGTCTTTCATGCGGATGCTCGGCAGGTAATCTTGACCGATCAGGGATCTGTTTTCACTCATTTGCCAGAGAGCGTTGAGATTTGGCGCTACGAAATCGACGCTAGTAATGTCATGCTGAGCCGTTCATACGCGCAGCTAGAATTTTTAAAGGCGCATGATTTTAAGTCAAATGTAGTGTTTTTAGACACAGATATACTGCTTAATGGAAGCTTAGATCTGTCGCTGAGCTGGGCTGACTTTGATGTTGCCTTAACGCTTAGAGATGACCCTAAAGGAATGCCTATTAATGGTGGCGTCATGTTTGTTTCTAAGCGACGACCCCAGGCCGCTATTATTTTTTTTGAGGCATTTTATCAAAGGTATATTGATAGCTTCTTAGACCAAGCTCAGTGGTGGGGCGATCAAAAAGCGCTCGTTGATATTGCGACTCACTCTGGTAGGGATTCATTACAGATAGGCGAGAAAAAAGTAGGTGAAACGCTGCTTTACCTTTTGCCTTGTGATAGCTATAACTATTCGCCTGACTTTAAAGAAGAGGCAGATATTTATGGCGTAAGTTCGCATCATAAGGTGATGCACTTTAAGGGCAGCCGAAAGCAGTTTATGAAACCCTTTTGGAAGAGCTGCATCAGCTATAAACTTCACCCTGAAAGTGTCCAAATTAATGTGCTTCAAAGCCAGCTGAATAGGATGCAGTCCGCTCGGCAGACTTTAAAGAAAGAGCGCGAAGAAGCTATCAGAAAGTATCAGACTTTGCTCAAAAAACAAAATATATTAGAGAAACAAAATGCTAGCTTTAAAAGTAAGGGTATCACGCTTGAAAAACTGCATAGAAAAACGATGATGAAAAAACCTTTTGGGCCTGTGTCGATGCGCAAATGGTTGAGTCAGCAACTCAGCAGGCTAAAGTTTACGGGGCGGTAAATTTTGAACAGCAGATGCTTTTGTTATGCCAAACAAGCTAAATAAAACGGATGTTGCAGCCTTAAAAGCTGAAGAATCTAAAGATAAAGAACCTAAGGCGGCGGCTCAGCAGGTCGTTTCGCTGCTTCACGCAGAGGCGGCGGCAATTTATCAGGCGGCGGCGGCGCTAGTGCCTGAGCAGGTAGAAAAGGCATTAGCGATCCTGCAGTCCTGTACGGGTAAGGTGATCATCCTGGGCATGGGGAAATCGGGTATTGTCGGGCGTAAAATCGCCGCTACGATGACGAGCACTGGCACCATGGCGGTGTATTTGCATCCGAGTGATGCGCTGCACGGTGACTTGGGGCTCGTTGGCCCCGAAGATGTGGCGATCGCCCTGAGCAACAGCGGCTACACCGAAGAAATCATTAGCCTGCTGCCCTACCTAGAACACCGCAAAACGCCGCTGATCGCCATTGTGGGCAACGAAGCTTCGCCCTTGGCGCACCGGGCCGATGTGGTGCTTAAAGCCACTGTGGATAAAGAAGTGTGCCCGCTGAATTTGGCACCGACCGCGAGCACGACGGTGGCGATGGCCATTGGGGATGCGATCGCCATGATCCTCATGCAGCACAAAGGTCTCACCTCCGCAGACTTTGCCTTCAACCATCCGTCTGGTCGATTGGGCAAGCGCCTCACCCTCAAAGTCTCTGACCTAATGCACACCGACGCGCCCACCATCGCGCCCCAGGCTTCACTGATTGAAGTAATCACAGCGATTAGCCAAGGTGAACTAGGCGCGGTGACCGTCACCGACGCGCAAGGCAAGCTAATCGGCATTATTACCGACGGTGATCTGCGGCGCACCTTTGAAAAAACTGACCAAGCAGACTGGGGCACCACCTTAAGCACAGACATCATGACGCTTGATCCGGTAACCGTCACAGCCGACTGCCTTGCCTACGACGCACTCCAAACTATGGAAATGAGACCCTCGCAAATTTCCGTGCTGCCAGTAGTCGATGCAAAAGGCTCATGCTTAGGCATTGTGCGGCTGCATGACGTGATCCGCAGTGGGCTATGATTCATAGCCATGAAATGGAGCTGCTATAAATAATGAATTTAATTAATATGGCCCAGCGCCAAGACACAAATCTGATACTGTGTGATTCCGCTAAGCTGAGTAAGCAAAAAGTAGACGGTACTCTATACCGTGGTTTTTCCTTAATTGCGTCCGAGCAACCCGCTCTCACCGTCAAAAACGTTTTCAAGTGGTATCCGTTTTGTGATCGAAACAAGATAACAGGTTGGACAGTTCAATCGCTCAATAGTGAGTATAGTGACGGACAGTTAGAGGTTTGCTTGCGCAATGATGCCGGAGATGTCGTTGCCTCTAAACAGATAAAGATAGGCTCGACAATGACGCCTATTCTCTTGCCAAAACAACGATTAGTAACTGCTCAAAGCGAAAACTACCACCTTACTTTGAGGTTGAAAGGGTCTCGAAGGAGTCTTTTTTCTTTTGGTTCAAAAGTGGGTTCAAAAGCAAGTAAACCCAATCGTGCTTTTGTTGCCGTGCACGAAGTTTTACACAGAGAAGAAGTCCTAGCACTCTGCCAAGGAAAAGGCTTAGAGCTAGGCCCTGGCCCTAGACCTCAGGTGCTTCCGAGTCATCAAGTAGATGTTAACTACATTGAGCAGTCAGCGCCAGAAGATTGGGAGCGCCTTTACAACGACACGGGTAACTATCAGGTAGATCCCAAGCTATGGTCTAGGTACCAAATTGGCGAGGCTTGCGATTTACCCGTAGCGCACAACAGCCTAGATTTTATATTCTCTAGCCATGTTTTTGAGCATTTGGCTAATCCGTTAGGACATCTAAAGCACTGGGGCACTAAGCTGAAAGCCAATGGCAAAGTGTTGTGCGTTGTGCCTGACTTAGCAGGCTGTAAAGACTACGTTTATCGGCCTTCTCCTATGCGCGAAATACTGGATGAACAAGCCTCTGGAGATATGGAGCCAACGCTAGAACACTATGCACGTTGGGCAAAGTATCGCAGACCGGGAAAGGATCCAGAAGAGTTCTACAAAGCCAAACGCTCTATTCACGTTCATTACTATACAGATTGGAACATCAAAGAGGTTTTGCAGTACGCTGTCGAAAATCTGGGCTATGCCTGGTTTGATATTCGGTACGTTCCCAATCACAAAGATTTTTATTTTGTGCTGTCAAAATAGTTTGAATATAATTTTACCCCCGTTAATGCCTGTGTTGAGAAGGAGCCCTCATGCCTATTAAAATACTAGCGGTCATTCCAGCTCGCTATCAGTCGCAGCGGTTTCCGGGTAAGCCGCTGGTGAAAATTGGCGATCGCACCATGGTACAAAGCGTATTTGAAGCGGCCAAATCCTGCCCTAATTTCAGCCGGGTGATCGTCGCCACTGAAAGCGAAAAAATAGCCGAGTGCGTGCGTGAATTTGGCGGCGAAGTAGAGCTAACTTCTGACCAGCATGAAACTGGCACTGATCGCATCGCCGAAGTTGCCGCCCGCCACCCTGACTATAATGTGGTTGTAAACGTGCAGGGCGATCAGCCATTTGTAAGAGCTAGTATGCTCACTCAGCTTGTTGCGCCTTATCTTGGGTGCGAAGAGACGCCAGAAAAGTGGCCAGAAATGACGACCTTAGCCTGTCCGCTAAGTTTAGAAAAAGACTTGAATAACCCTAATGTGGCCAAAGTAATTTGCGATCGCCAGTCCAACGCCCTTTATTTCTCGCGATCGCCCATTCCCTATTTTCGCCAGCAGCTAGCCGCGCCCGTCTACCATCACTTAGGGCTCTACGCCTTTCGCGCCGACTTTCTAGCAACCTACACTCAGCTAGAAGCCACCCCCTTAGAACAGTGTGAAAGCCTAGAGCAGCTCCGCGTGTTAGAACACGGCTATCGCATCCGCGTGTGCCAAACCGAAACGGCCATTATCGAAATCAACACCCCCGAAGATCTATTAGCTGCTCAAGCGTTTGTTTAATCACTTCCATTGCTCTCAAAAAATCTTAATCCTATGGTTGCTACTCCGCTGAAGCCTCGCATTGTTCAAACCCAAATTGCCGATAAGTTCTTGATCGGTGAGGGTCAGCCACTGGCGCTGCTGGCTGGCCCCTGCGTGATTGAGTCGGAAGACTTTACGCTGAAAATGGCCGAAGAGATTTTGAAGGTGTGCGATCGCCTCGGCGTCAATCTCGTTTTTAAGTCCTCCTTTGACAAAGCCAATCGTACCTCCATCAGCTCCTTTCGCGGCCAAGCGATGGAAAGAGGGCTCGCCATTTTAGAGCGGGTCAAACGCGAAGTCGGCGTCCCTGTCGTCACCGATATTCACGAAAGCTATCAGGCTGCCCCCGTCGCAGAAGTCGCCGACATCCTGCAAATTCCCGCCTTTTTGTGCCGTCAAACCGATCTGCTGCTAGCCGCTGCTGCGACTGGCAAAGCCATCAACGTCAAAAAAGGCCAGTTCCTCGCGCCCTGGGATATGAAAAACGTCGTGAAAAAGCTTGAAGACGGCGGCGCAAACAATATTCTACTTACCGAGCGCGGCACCAGCTTTGGCTACAACGCCCTCGTTGTCGATTTTCGCGGCCTGCCACAGATGCGAGAGTTTGGCTATCCGGTTGTATTCGACGCCACTCACAGCGTACAGATGCCCGGAGGCCAAGGCAGCACCTCCGGCGGGCAGCGAGAATTTGTTCCCGTTTTGGCTCGCGCCGCCGCCGCCATTGGCATTGACGCGCTCTTTATGGAAGTGCATGAAAACCCCGATCAGGCGCTCAGCGATGGCCCAAATATGGTGCCGCTCGATAAGCTTGAAGATGTGCTTACGCAGATTGTGCGCGTCAGAGAAGCTCTCAACGGTGGGCCAAAAGTAGATCTCAGGAGTGTGTAATCTGACGATCATAGTCCGCCTCATGTTCACGTTCGGAAGAGTGATTTTGAAGTAAAAGTCAATATTTCGGGCGATCGCGCTGAGCTGATGATAGGCGAGGAGAAAAGTAAGAGAGCCGCTGACAAAAAGCTTAGAAAACAGGCGCTTAAAATCGTTAACGACAACTTGACAACTCTCACGACTGAATGGAGGAAAATTGATGCAGAACGCAGTTAAAGCAGTCTCCGTGCAAGTACACAACGGACATCTCGAAGTCCTTTTCAGCACGGGTATGCGAAGTCAGTGGCCGCTCAGCAGCCTACAGTTTGCTAAGCGCATCAACGGCGAATTACGAAATCTTCAGCCGACTGAAGAAAAACTTTCTGAGGTAGAAGTATGGCCTAGCGGTGAAGTCATCGAATTTTCTAGAGTGGAGAAAGCTTTTCAGATATCAGCGCTGATGCGTGGCGAGGTCGGTAATGCTGAGTGGATGAAATACTTATCCACAGGTGTTGTAGCCTAGTACACTCAACCTTTTGTAATATTCATAGCAGATAACGCACCGCTGCGATGGTCTTGCGGTACTAGCTTCGGCTACAACGCTTTAGTGTTCAATTTTCGCGGATAAACGCTATCTCAACAGAAGTTTCTGACGGTTCTCTCACTTCGACAGCTAAGCAGAGAGGGCAGATAGCTCAAGTCCAATTCTCGATCTGTAGCACTGATATTCTACCAAAGTCAGAAATATTGCGGGTGAGCACAGTTGCCTTGTTCATCACTGCAATTGACGCGATCTTCAAATCCATCGTGCCTATCCGTCTATACTGCTTTCTAAGACGCTGGAATTCTTCAGAGGCTTGCCGATCAAAATTCATAATGTTCATTGTGCAGTAATTTTCTAGCTGTCGCTTGAGTTCTACATAACCAAGCGCTTGCCTTTCAGGAGATTCCTGCCTCTTGATAAAATTGAGCCAACCCTGAAATTGTTCTTCACAACTGATAATGCTAGTCGTGATGCGATCAATTTTTCTTTCTCGTAGATTCTTTCTCAACTGCGTAGCGCCAATCCCTCCTCTTTGCAGAACGGTTAAATGATCGGTGTCGAAAATATACATTTAATTGTCTAAGGGTCTCGCAGAGCTAGATACATAGGACTTTCTATATTCTTGACCTAGCCGCACAGCATCGTCATAAACAGGACTATTTGCAAACGTTCCGTCAATCTTCTCCCATGCAGGCTCAAACGTCACCTCTTGTGATGAATTACGCTTTGACTTATCAGAGTTCATGCCCAAACTCAGCGGTTCTATGCTTTGACGTTCATCAATTTTTAGGACAATGAGACTACTGTAAGCTCTGAGCTTTGTGGTTAAGTTTGAAGGATCGGAACTACTTTCAAAATAGTCCCAAGGGGTGCGAGCAGAGATAGCTATTACATGCTTAGCACTATCGTAGATAGCCTGAATTTCTTCATCAGTAAAGAAATCTACGAAAACATCTGTGATTTCAGACAGTAGACAAAACCCTGAAGTAATCCTTTTCAAGTTCTTATTATCGTTTTCTATTCTACTTTCGTTTATTAGAGAAAGACTAAGGTAGAGATATGAATATGCTGTAGAATAATCTGTGAGTTGATTTATGACTCTACCTAAATCAATCGCTTCTTGTAAATGGTGATAACGCTGCCAAACATCTATCCAAATCTTAGTTATTTTATCAAAAATAAGGTAGCGCTCGTGATAGGTGCATGAGTTATTTGCAGCCTCTCTTATTAAAACTTCAGTTTCCTGAACCAAGTTAGCAACTAGATTGTTGTCTGCACTCAAAAAATTACTGCTAAGGTGCTTCTTCAATCGCTGAACGTCATCTAAGATCAGACCTTCAAAAGAACCCTTTACTTCTTCTACTTTTATATCGTTCATACGCAGTGAGTGAAGTAGGAATACCATTTTTTATTGTAACGCGATTATAGAAACCTAAATTTAGGTTGCTTGATTGCGCTTTTCTAAACCAAGTCGATTAAACCGGGCGGCGGGGTAATCTCAATTCGCCCAGCGGCAATATCTACCATCGGTACAATCTCTTCTACAAAAGGAATGAGCAGCGTTTTAAGCGCTTTCTTTTTCTGCTTTCGCTTAGCCTGAAGCTTCAACTTTTTAACCGCTTTGGCCCGTGTAGAAGGATGCGCGATCGCACCAAAAGCCTCCAACGGTTCTTCAACTTCAACAGGTTCTGCTGTCCCTTGATCTGCCAGCAAAACTTCTAGCATGTCGTGCCCTGTCGTAAACACATCAGTTACCGTCCCAATTATTGATTGATCCGACTGCATCACGACGGTTGAGCCGATTAGATCAGAGACGTGAAATTCGCCCGGTTCTAAAGCGAGACGATCGCTCTTCGGCACCATCAATCTCGCCTGTCGCAAATCCTCTGCCTGATCGCGATAGTCTATCCCCTCAAACTTCACCACATACTGATTTTTGCCGTCTACAAAGCGACCGCTGAGCAAACGCACTTTTACAGGTTCGCCGTTCGGCTTTGCTAACCAGCGATCGCCCGCTTCCGTAAACCGCTCAGGAAAATCACTCTCGGCATACACCTTTACCTGTCCGTTCAGCCCATGAGCGCCCACGATTTTACCAATCAGCAGCCACTCATCTAAGGGTTCTTTACTCACTTCGTTAGTCATAATATCCAAAACCACAGCGTCTAAACCGCAGCCATCGCAGGCTGCGCCGCATACACCTTGTCGGTGAGCGTCGCTAAGTGCTTCAGCGCCGTAATAATCTGTTCTTCTGTCGCGGTTAGGCTAATACGGAAACACTGACGCATATGCGGCCAGTCTTCACCCTTAAGGCTCTCTTTCAGCCCTGGAAAGAAGGGACTACCCGGCACAATGATTACGCCGTAGCGCTTCAGCTCATTGTAAAACTCCCAGTCGGTCATCGGCAGATTGTCGAACCATAGCCAAGCAAAAATCGCGCCTTCGCCTCGGTGTAGTCGCCAGGGTACGGCGTTGGGCATGTGTCGCATGAGGGTTTCTTCTAGCACGGCAAACTTGTCGCGATAGTGAGGGCGGATGATGTTTTTCGCAATGTCAGCCAAGGCACCGCTGCGAATGGCACGGGCGGCGATCGCCTGACCATAGCGACTCGAATGAATACACAGGTTCGTTTGAAAAGACTCTAAAATCTGGATAATCTTTTCATCACCAATAGCTACGCCTACTCGCTCACCCGGCAGTCCTGCCTTAGAAAGGCTGAGGCAATGCACAATATTAGGCCCAAAAGCGGGCGTCATTTCAGTAAAGTTAAGCGCCGGAAAAGGCGGTGCATAGGCCGAATCGATAAACACTGGCACGTTGTAAGGTGCTGCCAAATCGACAATGCCCTGAACCTCGCTATCTGTAATTACGTTGCCCGTTGGATTACAGGGGCGAGAGAATAAAATGAATCCAGTGTTTTCGTTGATCTCTAGCTGCTCAAAGTCGGGGCGATACTTAAAAGAGTGCGGATCTTCACTATCCAAATCAATAAACGGACGGTATGCCTTGAGCGCCTCTGGATAAAGGGTGACGCCGCCGTAGCCCGTATAGTCGGGGCTCAGGGGCATCACAATATCTTTGAGCTGGCCGCTAGTGCTATAGCCGCCCAGCGCATTTGCCGCCAAAAAGTAGAGGTTTTGACTGCCGGGGGTGATTAAAATATTGCGAGAGGTAAGGCTGAGCCCGTAGCGCTGATTAAAATCGTCACGAATGGCTTCAATAAACGGTTCGTAGCCCTGACTAGCCCCATATCGACAAACCACTTCGCCATATTCGTCACTAGCGAGCAGCTCTGCGGTACAATCGCGCCAAAGCTGCTCTACCGCCGGCAAAATCACCGGATTGCCCGCACTGAGGTTAATAAACTCCTGATGTGAATTTGACGCCTTGCTCGCGTTCAGCGTTTCGATGATGTCTTTCATGATCGCTCGTACCCCGGTTAGGTGAGACATGCGATCGCCAAACTGTGTCAGAGCGGGGGTCATAAAATATCCGGGTGCTAACTTTTTCGCGGTCTACTTGCGACCTATTCGATCAAATATAACTCGATTTTTACATGCACCCTTCCTGGCAGCTCGATTTCTATCGTCGTCCCCTTCAAACCTCGCAGGGCAAGCCCCTGTGGGAACTGCTCATTTGCGATCCGCAAATGACCTTTAGCTATGGCGAATTTTGCCCCCAGTCAGAAGCTAGCGCCCCCTGGATAAAAGCGCAGCTGCAAATTGCCCAGCGCAAAGCAGGCGGCTGGCCCCAATATATAGACATCTTTCGCCCACAGTCGGTCAGCCTGGTAGAAGTTGCCTGTCGGGAACTATCGCCAGACGTTCGCCCGACTAGAGATGTGCCCACTCTCAAGCAGTGGCTGCGGCAGCGCGCCGCTTGGTACGACAATTTGCCCAACTATGTCAATGAGCCCTACGACCCCATCGCGATAGAACGCCCTGCGCCCATACCCATTGCTGACTACTTAATGGGCGAGCAGTGGCAGTTTGCCGCCATTAGCTCAGATCAGCTCATGCGCTTAGAGCATGAACCTATGCCTGTGCAGTCCATCCCAGAGGGCTTAACGCCTGTAAGCTTGGGGCTATCGAGCACGCTGCTCATTCCTGGAGTGATTATTGAGGGCGGGCGGCAGTCGATGGCACTGGCTCAGTGGCTACAGTCTGCAAGGCCCGTTATGCTGCAATATATCGCCGGCAAGCCCGATGGTCTGCTGCTGGAAGCGGGCCTGTCTGACCGCTGGATTTTGGCCACCTTTGAAGATTTGGATGTTGCTGGAGCCGCTCGCACTTTCACAGAGCGCAAGCAGGCGGCTAAGGGTCTGCACTTTTTACTGGTGCGGCCTGATGATTCGGGGGTGACCTACACCGGGCTTTGGCTGCTGCAATCAACGCCCGGTAAGCAAATCCATTCGGCCTAGCGTTCCAACTCTAACGTTCAAATTAGTCCCAGCACCCGACGCGCTTCTTCACTGCGGTTTTGCTGCTGTAGGAGCGTGGCCAAATTTCGATAGGCGGCTTCTAAGCGAGGGGGTAGCTGGGCTGAGCTAGGCTGCTGCTGACGGAGGGTTTCAGATAGGTTAACGGCCTGTTGGAAAGAGGCGATCGCCCCCTCCAACTGCCTTGCCCCCACCTGCGCCTGACCGATATTCACCAAAAGCTGCGCTTCTTGATCGGGCCGATTCAGCGCCTGAAAAATTATCCGCGCCTGCTCATAAGCACTCAGCGCCTGGGCATAGTCCTCATTCATCGCCGCCGCTCGGCCTAAGTTGTTTAGCGTAGCGACTTCTTGAGCCCGGTCGTTCATCTGCCTAAACAAGGCCAAAGCGGGCTGAAAATAGCTCATGGCCTCAGCGGGCTGATCGTTCATGACATAGGCATAGCCTAGATTAAAAAGGGCTTCGGCCTCGATTTCTCGCCTGCCTATGCGCTGAGCAATCTCTAACGCCTGCTGTTGGAAGCTGATGCTTTGGGCGTAATTTCCTTGATCTATGTGGGTTTGGGCACTTAGAGAGAGCATAATGCGCTCGCCTGCCTCGTCGCTTTGGCGCTGATAGATGGAGAGACCTTTGCGGTAGGCGGCGATCGCCTCCGAAGACCGATCAGCCATCTGATAAGCGCTGCCCAAGTTGAGGTATAGGCTAGGCTGCTCGTCTGCGCTACCCAGTGTTTCGTAAAGCGCTAAAGCCTGCTCTACTAGGCTCAAAGCTTCTGCTGGGCGATTTGCCAAACGGTGAACAACGCTGAGGTTTTCTAACATGCGGCCCTCTCCGGCTAGGTCACCCGCTGCGCTGTAGAGCGATCGCGCCTGCTGCCAGTAGCCAAACGCCGCTTCTTGTTTGCCGCTCGTAAAAGCTTGAACGCCTTGGTTAGCGAGCTGATCGGCTTGGCGTGACTCGGGGCTATTCCCTGAGAGTATTCCGCCAGCCGTCCGTCCGCCTGCTGACTGGGTGATTGCGGGTAGAAGATTAGTAGAAGGGGCGGCGATCGCAGGCAGTCCCTGCATTCCTATTGTCACTGCGCCGATGCTATAAGCGAGCCTGAGAGAAAAGATTTTGGCGATCGCCGAAGATGACAGCCCAGACTTGATAAAGCGCATAAGAAAACCAGTGAGTGACGATGTATTCGTGCCTCCGTTATCACACGGGTATTGCAAAAAATAGTTCCGTACGTGTTTTCGCTTAAGCCAAAAAATATTTAGGCTCTTGCTGTTTTAAGTACAGATGAGAACGGTAAAATTCCTCTTGACGAACCAATAGGAAAAATTGATGGCTGCTCCGACCAATCAGACTAACCAAATAGCGGACGGGCGGATGCCTGTGAAAATTGGCATTATCGGCGGCAGCGGGCTTTACAAAATGGAGGCGCTCACAGATGTGCAAGAAGTTAGGCTAGAAACACCTTTTGGCAGTCCTTCTGATGCTTTAATCGTCGGCAAAATTGACGGCGTGTCAGTAGCCTTCTTAGCTCGTCACGGACGAAACCATACGCTCACCCCTTCAGAGCTGCCTTTTCGAGCCAATATCTATGCGATGAAAATGCTAGGCGTGGAGTACCTCATATCCGCCTCAGCGGTCGGCTCGCTCAAAGCAGAAGCCAAACCCGTCGATATGGTCGTGCCCGATCAGTTTATCGACCGCACTAAAAATAGAGCCTCCACTTTTTTTGGTGAGGGCATCGTCGGTCATATTTCCTTTGGCGATCCGGTATGTAAAAATTTGGCAGAAGTTCTGGCTGATGCGGTTGAAAGCCAGGATCTTCAGGACGTTACGCTGCATCGAGGCGGCACCTACGTATGCATGGAAGGGCCTGCTTTTTCAACTAAGGCAGAGTCTAATCTGTATCGAAGCTGGGAGGCTACCGTGATTGGCATGACTAATTTGCCCGAGGCAAAGCTGGCCAGAGAAGCTGAGATTGCCTATGCCACGCTAGCGATGGTGACTGACTACGACTGCTGGCATCCCGATCATGACAGCGTCACGGTAGAAATGGTGATTGGCAATCTGCAAAAGAATGCGGTGAATGCTCAGAAGGTCATTGCAGAAGTTGTGCGGCGACTGCATGAAAATCCGCCCACCTCAGAAGCTCACGATGCCCTAAAGTACGCCATTATTACACCGCTAGATAAGGC
>JBARVS010000208.1:0-35396 GCA_049646385.1 Phormidesmis sp.
AGGCAGAGCGAGTCACTTTAGCATGGTCAACAATGCCTGCTTCTAGCATGTTAACGAACTCGTTGGTTGCCGCGTTGTAGCCGACGCTCATATCCTTTTCTTTGACACGCTCAGCAATTACCGCGCCGTTTTGACCTGCGTTTTCGGCAATTCGCTTCAGCGGCGCAGTCAACGCGCGAGTTACAATCATTGCACCCACCAGCTCTTCGCCTTCTAGACCAGACTGTGCCCAATCAGCCAGCCCTGGAGAGAGATGCGCCAATATCGTGCCACCACCGGGAACGATGCCTTCTTCAACAGCAGCCTTGGTTGCGTTGATAGCATCTTCCAGGCGAAGCTTGCGATCTTTCATCTCGGTTTCGGTGGCCGCGCCGACTTTAATCACGGCAACGCCACCCGAGAGCTTGGCCAACCGCTCTTGCAGCTTCTCTTTGTCGTAGCTAGAGTCAGACTCTTCAATCTGGCGGCGAATTTGATCGCAGCGAGATTTCACCGTGCCTTCGTTGCCTTCAGCGACGATGGTTGTGCTGTCTTTAGTGATGGTGACCCGACGCGCCGAACCGAGCTGTTCTAGCGTGACGGTATCGAGCTTGAGGCCAGCATCTTCGGTAATAACGGTAGCGCCAGTGAGGACGGCGATGTCTTCGAGCATGGCTTTGCGGCGATCGCCAAACCCAGGAGCCTTGATAGCCGCTACGTTGAGCACGCCGCGCAAACGGTTAACCACCAACGTTGCCAGCGCTTCTTTCTCAATATCTTCAGAGATAATCAGCAGCGGGCGACCGCCCCGAGCCACCTGCTCTAGCACAGGCACTAAGTCCTGCACTAGGCCAATTTTTTTATCAGTGATAAGGATCTGAGGCTCGTCAAAGACGGCTTCCATCCGCTCAGCATCGGTGACAAAGTAAGGCGAGATATAGCCTTTGTCAAAGCGCATCCCTTCGGTGATTTCTAGCTCAGTCGTCATCGACTTGCCTTCTTCTAAGGAAATAACACCTTCGCGTCCTACTTTTTCCATAGCGCGAGCAATCATTTCGCCCACTTCAGGGTCGTTGCCCGCTGAAATAGAGCCGACCTGGGCGATCGCGTTAGAATCTCCTACTGGCTGCGCCTGCTCAGCAATTTTACCAACGAGGTAAGCCGTAGCTTTGTCGATACCGCGCTTGAGCGCGATCGCATTCGCCCCAGCCGCCACGTTACGCAGTCCTTCTTTAACAATCGCGTGAGCGAGCACGGTTGCTGTCGTCGTGCCATCGCCCGCTGCATCGTTGGTTTTAGAAGCCGCCTGCCGAATCAAGGCAACGCCTGTATTTTCAACGTTGTCTTCTAGCTCAATTTCTTTGGCGATCGTCACGCCGTCATTAACAATTTGGGGCGAGCCAAACTTCTTTTCGAGTACGACGTTGCGTCCTTTAGGGCCAAGGGTCACCGCGACCGCTTCAGCCAAAATGTCCATGCCACGCTCTAACGCGCGGCGGGCATTTTCGTTATAGATAATGCGTTTTGCCATAGTTATGAATCAGGTGTGTGTTGAGTATCTGCAGAGTTTAGATTTTGGTCAGATTTTGGATAGAGGCTTTTATGCAACGGTAGCCAAAATATCCTTCTCAGAGAGCAAAATGTACTCGTCGTCGCCCAGCTTAATTTCGGTGCCCGCGTACTTGGAATAAAGCACCTTGTCGCCGACGCTAACGTCCATGCTCTGACGACTGCCGTTATCGTCAATTTTGCCAGGGCCAACTGCGGTGATTTCGCCAACTTGGGGCTTTTCTTTAGCTGCGTCAGGCAAAATAATGCCGCCTGCCGTCTGTGCTTCGGAGGCGCTGACTTTGATGAAGACGCGATCGCCCAGAGGCTTGAGCGTTGAATTACCTAAAGAGATAGCTGCCATAGTTACTTACGTTCTCCACGATGAATCAAAAAAATACTAAAGGATCGGTTATGCGGCTCTGCCTTAAATATTAAGGCCAAACACAAGGCTAGATAGGCATAAGAGAAGCCGCATCCAGTGCCGTTGTCGTAGGCGAGATGCAGCCCTTATCAAGGCTTATAAGCAGACCTTAAAAAAACAGAACCCAAGAAACGAACCGAGAAGCATAGAGATTAGCACTCTCTGCTGTTGAGTGCTAATTTACCGAACTGCGATGGGTCTTAGCAACAGGTCTGCGGGTACGGGTTTCCGAACTCAACGCCCTCAAAAGCCCTTATATGGCACAAAAATTCCAGAAAGATTCTAGACGGGTAGTCCTCATCCTTCATAATCTTTAAAGGCGCTGCATCTAGTGATAATCTTAGTGAAGGCACTTGAAGGTCATCTTAATTAAAATCGGTCTCTTAAGTCGTCATATCAGCTAAAACGTAGGACAGGCGCAGGAATGGTCTCCACCGCAGAGAAAACAGACACTGGCTATATCACTCAGATTATTGGCCCAGTTTTAGACGTAAAATTTCCGGGCAACAAGCTGCCCAACATCTATAACGCACTCAAAATTACCGGCACCAATCCTGCTGGCGCAGAAGTTTCGGTAACCTGCGAAGTGCAGCAGCTACTGGGCGACTCTCAGGTTCGCGCCGTTTCTATGAGCACCACAGATGGTCTCGTGCGCGGCATGGAAGTAGAAGATTTGGGCGCACCTATTAGCGTTCCGGTTGGTAAAGCCACGCTCGGTCGCATCTTTAACGTGCTCGGCGAGCCCGTCGATGAAAAAGGCCCCGTGGATGCAGAAAGCTCTTTACCCATTCACCGCCCTGCCCCCAAGCTAATTGACCTTGAAACCAAGCCTGCCGTGTTTGAGACCGGCATCAAGGTTGTGGACTTACTTGCCCCCTATCGACGCGGCGGAAAAGTAGGACTCTTTGGTGGCGCGGGCGTAGGTAAAACCGTGCTGATTCAAGAGCTGATTAACAACATTGCTAAAGAGCACAGCGGCGTGTCTGTATTTGGCGGCGTTGGCGAGCGTACCCGTGAAGGTAATGACCTCTACAACGAATTTATCGAGTCGGGCGTGATTAACGCTGATGATTTGAGCCAGTCCAAGGTGGCGCTAGTATATGGCCAAATGAACGAGCCGCCCGGTGCTCGGATGCGCGTTGCCTTGTCTGCTTTGACCATGGCTGAATACTTCCGCGACGTGAACAAGCAAGACGTGCTGCTCTTTATCGACAACATCTTCCGCTTTGTACAGGCTGGTTCTGAAGTATCGGCGCTGCTGGGCCGGATGCCCTCTGCGGTAGGCTACCAGCCCACCCTTGGCACCGACATGGGTGACCTACAAGAGCGCATCGCCTCTACTACCGAAGGCTCAATTACCTCTATTCAGGCCGTCTACGTGCCTGCTGATGACCTCACTGACCCGGCTCCAGCCACTACGTTTGCTCACTTAGACGCGACGACAACGCTCTCGCGTGCCTTGGCTTCTAAAGGCATTTACCCTGCGGTAGACCCTTTAGACTCCACCTCTACGATGCTTCAGCCAGACATTGTAGGCAATGAGCATTATGATACGGCGCGAGCAGTGCAGTCCACGCTTCAGCGCTACAAAGAATTGCAGGATATCATCGCAATTTTGGGTCTTGATGAGCTTTCTGAGGAAGACCGTCAGGTCGTTGCTCGCGCTCGTAAGATTGAGAAGTTCCTTTCTCAGCCTTTCTTCGTGGCAGAAGTCTTCACGGGTAGTCCTGGTAAGTACGTCACGCTAGAAGAAACCATCAAAGGATTCAATATGATTCTTGATGGCAAGCTAGATGATATTCCTGAGCAAGCCTTTTATTTAAAAGGCGGCGTTGAGGAAGTGCTTGAAGCTGCTGAGAAGATGAAGGCCGACGCAGCAGCGTAAAAACGCGACTTTAGCAAGGGCTGTGGAGATTCTTATATGGCTCTCGTATGGCCCTTGCGCAAAACAGGTTAGCGTTGTGAAAAACGTTTGTTTGCAGACGTTTTTTTAACAGATTGTGAAATCACATTATTCAAGAAAGCTATGTCTTTAGTTGTGCGCGTGGTTGCGCCTGATAAAACAGTTTGGGATGACGAGGCTGAAGAGGTAATTTTACCTAGCACCACTGGTCAGCTTGGCATTTTGGGTGGTCACGCGCCGCTGCTAACCGCTTTAGATACGGGCGTTTTGCGCGTTCGGGCAACGGATGGCAGCAAAGAGTGGACATCCATCGCGCTAATGGGCGGCTTTGCAGAAGTAGAAGATGACGAAGTGACCATTTTGGTTAACGGGGCAGAGCTAGGCGCTAATATCGACTCGTCAGAAGCTGAAAAGGCTTACGAGGTAGCGCAGGCCAAATCAGAGAGTGCAGCAGGGGGCGATCGCAAAACCGTCATGCAGGCCAGCAACGCCCTAAAAAAAGCCCGTGCTCGCTTACAGGCAGCGGGTGGTAGCGTCTAAGCTGCTGAATTAACTTTAAAGAGACCACCTTTTTTATCAATCCCAATAATCGCCGTAGTTTCTCTAGCGTTGTGCGCAAAAACTACGGCGATTTGTTTATAAGCTCTTTGCCAGTAGTCAATCAACAGGTCGGTTAATCTTGCTGGTTGGAAAATAAGTATGCGCCGTAGAAGGAAAGTAGAATAGCAAAGGCGAGCAGGATCGGGAGAGTGTACCAAGGAAATTCTGCAAAAGACTTATAGGCAACTGCCCGCAGGCCGATGGTTGTGTAGGTTAGCGGTAGCGCATACACAATAGGTTTGAGCGCAATCGGCAGCGTGGTTGGATCAAAGAAAGTGCCGCCTAAAAATGACATCGGCACAATCAAAAAGTTGTTGAATAGGCCAACGCTCTCTAGAGATTTTACAGTTAGGCCAATAATGACGCCCAGCCCTGCAAACACGGCGCAGTTCAAAATCACCAGCAGGAAAAACAGCGGATTGATAAAGCTCCAGATTTTACCGGTAAATAGCACGGCGACCAAAATGACGGTCGAAGCCGTCATCAGCCCTCGCACGATGCCCGCCAGCATTTTGCCCAAATGCAGCGCTAGCGGATGAATGGGATACAGCAGCATTTCCTCAAACGTTTTAGAAAAAAGTCGCTCGCCGCAGATAGAAAAAGTGGTGCCGCCGAAGCTAATCACCATAGAAGAAAGGGCAACCATTCCTGGCAGAATAAATTCTAAGTAGCTGTCTCCAGCTGTCGGCGTACTGACTCGATCTAAGGAGCTGCCTAAGCCCAGGCCAAACGCCAAAATATAGATAAGCGGTGAGACTAAGCCCGAAGCCGCAATCTGAGGAATGCGCACCCGCAAGTCTAACCAGTCTCCCCAGAAAACGGTTAGTGTATCTGCTAGCAGCGTTTTGAGTGACGATTTGGGAGCTTCGAAGCCAGGATCAGAAGATGTTTTCACAGCAGCACTATGAGGCAATAGAGAGAGAGACAACAGAGCCTGAAGGTTCAGACGTTCAGCTTGCCATTTTATATTGTGCCGCTATTTGTGCATATGCCAAAGCGATCGCTAGACAACTCAAGCACGCTGAAGGAAAGCTGATAAGAACTACAGCGATAGGAACTACGATGACAAGAACTATGGTAAAGGCTGGCCGAATGGAATAGGCGCAGGCCAACGGCTCTTTGGCGGCGCACTGGCGTTTTCAACCGGAATGTCAATGACTGGAATGTCAATAACTGGGATAAAGGCGACTGGGGCAACGGTGGCTGGAGCAGCTTCAGGCGTGGGAGCGGCATTGGCTAACGCTATGTTAGCGGTCTCCTCAGAACTTTCGTCAGCACTGATTTCGCTGTCAGCTTCATCCGCGTTTTGAACTGCGGTCTCATTGGTAGATTCACTCGCGATTTCGCTATCAAGAATCGGTAGCGGCACTACCGCAGGCAAGCTGGCGGCAGCAGTTGTCTCGCTGGGTGTAGGCTCATTGGCTATAGGAATATTTATTTTCTCTTCTAGCTCTTCGATAAAAGGGGGCTCTAATGGCAAATCTGAGGTCGAAAGATTGGCAATCGGCTGCTCGGATTCAATTGGAGCGGTTTCAGCCAACGCAGGTTGAGCAGGCATGGGCGCTGCTACATTGAGCGGCGGAACGCTGACGGGCGTACTGATGGGGATAGCGGGCTTGAGAACGGGCAGATCTGGAAAATCTGGGGCTTGAGCGATCGCCCCCCCTTCCTCTAGCCCGCTGCTTTGTAAATTTGCTGCGCTGCTCGCCTGAACAGCAGCCTCAACTGACAGTGTTGGAAGCGGTGCTGGAAGCGATACTGCTGGGGGCAATGCGGTCGGCAGCGGAACTGAGCCTACGACACTATCACTATTGTTTGAGTTGTTTGGATTGTTTGGCTGGCCTGCTATCACAGCGGGGCGAACCTGCCACTGCTGCCAGCTCGTAGACGCCGCTGACGGATCGCTATCAGCAGCGTCTATGGGGACTGCCGTTTGCTCCGTTTCTAAAAGGGTGCCTGAGGCAAAGTCCACCACCATCCAAACTTTATCGGACGTTGTTTGCTCTAGCATGATGCCTTCTACCAGTCCATCGCCGATGTTTTGGCCTGCGACATCACCGATTTGGGTGTCTGGCAGCTCTATGAGCATTTGGTTGGGCGCAATGACTGAGAGCGTAGGCGTAACGCCTGCGGGTAGCGTGAGGTTGAGCAATCGCGTCTGCGGGTCATAGCTCCAGGCGGGTAGCTCACGGGCGATCGCGGGCAGCATTTCCCATCCTAGCGCTGTCATAGAGAGGGCTCCACAGATAGCACCAAAGCCAACTTGAGCGATCATTCGTCCTAACTGTTTGCCCATAAGAGTGCTCCCACCCATCAAATTATGTAAGGATACGCTAAATCTCTCAGTCCAGCTAGGTAAAATTTCAGCAAATCCTTAGCTTTCATCCTAAAAAATAGATACATTTACGCTGGTTATTCGGCATGATGAAGACAGTTCTTATATTTGGTGCTGCGATCGCATGGAACTCCACGATTTTTTCTTACTCATTGCGCTGCTTAGCCCTGGACTGCTGCTCTCAGTGGTCGTCATGGCTGGTATGAGCGCAGGAGGCTAAAACCATGGTTAGAACTGAATCTACAATGCTACCGTTGGGCACCGCTGCCCCCGATTTTTCCCTAGAGGACGTGGTTTCTGGTAAAACCATCTCCTTAGATACCTTCAAAGGCAACAAAGGACTGCTGGTCATGGTGATCTGCCAGCACTGCCCTTTTGTAAAACATGTTGAAGCCGAGCTTGGCCGCATTGGACAAGACTACGTTTCTCAAGGCGTTGGCATCTTGGCGATTAGCTCGAACAGCATCGAAAGCCATCCTCAAGACGATCCTGACAACATGCGCGAGCAGGTAAAACGGGCGAACTTTAACTTTCCCTATGCCTACGACGCCACGCAAGAAGTCGCTAAAAGCTATACCGCCGCCTGCACGCCCGACTTTTTCCTGTTCGATAGCGACTTCAAGCTGGCCTATCGCGGTCAGCTAGATGACTCTCGCCCCGGCAATGACAAGCCCGTCAACGGCAAAGACCTCCGTGCTGCCCTTGATAAAGTCGTCGCAGGCCAGCCTGTCTCAGAGGATCAAGATCCTAGCATCGGCTGCAATATCAAGTGGAAACCGGGCAACGAACCCGCTTACTTTGGCGCTCAATAGATAGAGAGTATTACCGACTTAGTTGCAGCAGGTTCTTTCTGTAGTCGGTAACGCTCTGCTTAAATTCTAGCTAGCCTGATGGAAAAGTAGCTCTCTAGCACGCCTAGCTTTTCAAATGTCTAGTATTTCACCATCCGCTGACGTATCTGCTGACGCGATCGCCTCTCCCCACAGCTCCCCTCACCTTTCCTCAGAAGCGCTTCCTTCGCAGCCTCTTCCTTCACTGCAAACGCCGCTAGCGCCAGCGGTATCTGATGGCCCTGTCAAACTGTGGCGACCTCAGCAAGTTCTAGTTACCCCCGACGCCTACGAGGAAGACTGGGGCCAGCAGATCATTGCCAGAGTTCAAGCGCTAGGCATTCCCGTCACCCGGCTATCACAAAATAGGATTACCGGGCTCAAGGGCAAAACGGAGCAAGAGACTTACGCCAAAGCCAAAAACACAATGGCGATTGTCAACGCGCCCGCAGGCCAGCTCAAGCTTCAGCCCATTCCACCCTCTGCCGACTGGCAGTTTCACATTGCTCAAGGCTGTCCGGCTCACTGCCAATACTGCTATCTAGCGGGCAGCTTATCGGGTGCGCCTGTCGTGAAGGTGTATGGCAATTTGCCTAAAATTTTAGCGAACTTAAGTAAGTACGAAAAAGCAGGTCAAGCCACTACCTACGAGGCCAGCTGCTACACCGATCCCCTAGGCATAGAACACCTAACGGGCAGTTTAGCTGAATGCATTCGCTACTTTGGCACTCGGGAATCGGCCTATTTGCGCTGGGTAACTAAGTTCAACAACGTTGATCGGCTATTAGAGCTGCCTCACAGCGGGCATACTCGCTGCCGCTTTAGCGTAAACGCCGATCCGGTGAGCCACTACATGGAAGGCGGCACGGCCACAGTAGAGCAGCGGCTACAGGCAATGCGCAAGCTGGCCCTAAAGGGTTATCCCATCGGGCTTGTGGTTGCGCCAATTATGGCTATTGATAGCTGGCAAGAACACTACGACGCTTTATTTAATCAGATCAGTCGTGCCATAGACTTTGAATGCGATCTTACCTTTGAGCTAATCACCCATCGCTTTACGCCCAAGTCAAAAGAAGTTTTAAAGTCGTGGTATCCCAAGAGCAAATTGGATCTTGAAGAAGAAGGTCGCAGCCAAAAGCGCAACAAGTTCGGTGGCGTGAAATATGTCTATCCGCGTGACACTATGGCGGAACTAAAGGACTTTATTCAAACTCAAATCACCACTCGCTTTCCCTACGCTGAAATTTTGTATTGGACGTAAGCCGCTTAAGCCTGAGGCTCTAAAAAAGAAGCAATCACTTCGCAGGGGCCATCTTCAGCGTCATACATGGCAGGCAGTTTGGGCTGATTAGCTGGCGAGTGGCTGACAAAATAGGCTTGCAAAATGGCTATCACGGCCTCATCAGCCTGCTGAATGCCCTGCTCGTTTTGATAGTCTTGCAGCCGAACTCGCAGAGACTGCGGCATATTGAGCGTTAGCGTTTGCATAAAAATTAAGTCCATTACGGTTATCAGCAGGCGTGAAGCAGCAGATATCTAAATAGTCTAAGCGATCTAAACAGGTAGGTTCACTGGCAAATTTGCCCTAGGATCAAACCGTTCAATTGCCTTTAGCTCTTGGTACAGCGCTTTTTCCTCATCGTCTAAAACAGTTGGCATCACGACTTCAATTTCTACGATTTGATCGCCGTATAGCTCCGGGCTGATGGGGTAGCCTTTGCCCGTTAGCTTAAGCCGCTGGCCAAACTGTACGCCTGGTGGAACCATCACATTGACTCGTCCGCCTAATGTCGGCACCGCAATTGTCCCGCCAAGGGCGGCTTCACTGGGTGTAATAGGTAAGCGACAGTACACATCACCATCTTTTAAGGTGAAATAAGGATGTGGTTCTACCTCAATGCGCAGGTATAAATTGCCACCGTCAATGCCCTGGCCTTTGAGCCGAATGCGCTGTCCGGTTACCATTCCCGGTGGCATACTTACTTCTAGCGATCGCCCATCTTCTAACCGAATGCGCTCCCGCCCGCCCGCGTAGGCTTTTTCTAGCGGTACGGTTAAATCCGCTTCAGCGTCACGGCGCGATCGCGAAGGGGACTGCGTTTTATAAGCTCTCGTGCTGGGAGATTTGGCGGCTGATGGCTGACGGGTTCGGCTTTCGCTTGGCTGGGTGCTAGATCGAGAACTTGATTGGGTATTGGATCGGGCGCTAGACTGGCCGTTGGATGAGTCAGCGGACTGCCAAGATACCGCGCCATCATCTCCCTGATGGCGTTTTAGCAGCTGCTCAACAAAATTATCAAAATCTTCAAATGCGCTGTATTCGTCTTCGGCGGCGGTGCGACCCTTGCGCGATCGCTTAACGCGATTCTCTCTTAGAGAGGCTTTGCCATCGCCCCAAGCCTGAAATCCTTTTTGGTTCCAGTAGCGGCTGTATTCTTCGTATTGCGATCGCTTATCTGCATTTGAGAGCACATCATAAGCCTCGCCCAGCATTTTGAACTTTTCTTCAGCTTCCTTATTGCCAGGATTGAGATCAGGATGATACTGCCGAGCCAATGCCCGATAAGCCCGCTTAATCTCGTCGGCAGCCGCTTCTTTTGAAATTCCTAAAATTTCGTAATAGTCCCGAAAGTTATGCATGAACGCTTGTCAAAATTGCGAATCTTATTTTTAAAGAACGTTTGAATAATGCCCCACAAGCTAGAACCACTCGTCTTCGTCGTTCCATCTGTCTGAAGCTTTTTCTGAAGCTGGCCTCGAACGATTATCAGGGCGATTTTGGGGCTGATTTTGAGGACGATTAGCGGAAGGATTATCGCCACCGCCCCGGTAGTAATCATCCGGCTCATTCAAACGATTCTCTTGACGCGCCTCATCGCGGCGATAGTCCTGGTCGTAATTTTCTTGTCCGTAGCCTGATTGTCCGTAGCTGGCGTTGGGATAGTCGGCGCGATAATCGTCTTTGCGATCGCGCGCTTGCCCGTAATCACTCTGGCCGTAATCACTCTGGCCGTAATCGTTTTGCTGATAGTTGCGCTGATCGCTGCGGCCCTGGTCGTAGTCATCTCTAGCAGGCGGTCTTTGGCGATAGTCCTGCTCATATCTGCCCTGCTGCTCATAGCTGTCTGGGCGGCTGTCGGAGCGGCTGTCTGGGCGGTAGTAATTATCGCCACCAGCAGGCGGATAGCTGTCTCGCCCCGTCTGGTCATAGTCGCTGCCCTGCACAGGCCGATCTCTGCCGTACACATCCGCGCCGTAGCTCTGGTTCCTGTCCTGACCTCTGCCGTAATTGGGATCAGGCGGCGGTGATCGACGAGCGCTTTCCCAGTCGTCGTCCCAGTCATCCCAGCTGCTTTGGCTGGCATTGTTTTGACCCGCGTTTTGAGCCCAGTTAGGCGCGTCCCACTGGGCCTGCCTGTCCCAATTGTTTGTGTAGCCATTGGTCGGGCCATTGGCTGGATAGCCGTTGTTGTAGCCGCCGTTGCCGTAGCCGTAGTCACCCGTGCGGTAGTAGTCGTCATCTTCGCCCGCAAAGGCTCGCTTCAAGGTGCCACCAATTTGGCTAAGAATGCCATCGCCGTCTTCGTCCATATCGTACAAGTAAGCTTCGCGGTTGAGTTCGTACACCTCGTTTTGTAGGTCAGACTGGGTGATATCAATGCCCCGCTCGTCAGCTTGCTCTAGGGCGGCTCGCAGCTCTTGTATTAAGCCTTCGATGCGACGACGGCGATCGCGCCCAAACTGCATCCCAAAGTCAATCGCCACTTCTCGCAGCACCCGCTCAGCCTTAAAGGTCAGCACTTCAGCCCGGTTGCGCTTTTCAATCCGCTCTCGCTGTAGTCGGTCGGTGGCGGCATTGGCCTCAGCCGCTCGAATCATGTCTTGAATATCCGCCTCAGACAAATTCGAGGCTTCTTGCACCGTAATGCTCTGCTGCCTGCCCGTGGTTTTATCCAAGGCCGACACCTGCAAAATGCCGTTGGCGTAAATATCAAACGACACCTGCACCTGCGGAATGCCACGCGGCGCAGGCGGAATGCCCATCAGCTTAAAGCGCCCCAGCGACTTATTGTCTTGAGCCATTTCTCGCTCGCCCTGAAGGATATGCACTTCTACAACGGTTTGATTGTTTTCGGAGGTTGAAAAAGTATCGGAGCGTCGCACTGGAATGGTGGTATTGCGCGGAATCAGCTTTTTCATCACGCCGCCAATTGTCTCGACGCCAAGCGACAAAGGAGAGACATCTAGCAGCAAAATATCCTTGACTTCCTGCGTTAAAATGCCTGCCTGAATCGCTGCGCCAACGGCCACGACTTCATCGGGGTTGACGTTGCGGTTAGGCTCACGGTTCATCACCGAGCGCACCAAATCTTGAATCATTGGCATCCGGCTAGCGCCACCGACTAAGACAACCTCGTCTATTTGGCTAGGCGTGACGTTGGCGTCAGACAAAGCCTGCTTTAAAGGGCCACGAATGCGGCTGACCAAATCGCTGCATAGTGATTCAAACTTTGATCGCTCTAGCTTCGTTTCAATATGCTTGGGGCCATCAGCCGTGGCCGTGATGAAGGGTAAGTTGATGTCGGTGACGGGCACGCCGGAGAGTTCTATTTTGGCTTTTTCGGCGGCTTCGTTAAGGCGCTGGAGGGATTGGCGATCGCGCCGCAAATCCACGCCTTCCTTTTCTAAAAAGTCTTCAGCCAACCAATCGACGATAATTTTGTCAAAATTCAGCCCGCCGAGCTGCGTATCGCCACTGGTCGAGCGCACTTCAAACACGCCATCGCCCACGTCTAGCACCGATACATCAAACGTACCGCCGCCTAAATCAAACACTAAAATGGTTTGGTTGTACTGCTCATCTAGGCCATAGGCCAAAGACGCAGCGGTCGGCTCATTGATAATGCGCTTTACTTCTAGCCCTGCAATGCGTCCGGCATCCCGAGTGGCCTGCCGCTGCGCATCGTTAAAATAAGCAGGCACCGTAATCACCGCGCCCGTCACTGGCTGGCCAAGGTACAGAGCGGCTTCTTCAGCCAGCTTTCGCAAAACCATTGCCGCAATTTCTTCTGGGGCAAAATCTTTATCGAGCCGCGAGCTGCGAATTTTGATATTGCCCGACTCCCCGCGCCGCACCGTGTAGGGCACCCGCTTAGACTCTGACGACAGCTCATCGTATTTGCGCCCAACAAAGCGCTTCACCGCGTAGAAAGTATTTTGCGGATTCAGCACGGCCTGACGACGAGCCGCGTCACCAATGAGCTTTTCACCTTCTTTGCTAAAGGCCACCACCGATGGCGTAGTTCTCATTCCTTCGGCATTGGCAATCACGACGGGTTTACCGCCTTCCATCACCGCCACCACCGAATTAGTGGTGCCCAGATCAATGCCAACTACCTTACCCATTCGCCCGGTTTCTCCTGATCTGACATATCTATAGCACTGGCCATACCATTTGTTAGCAGCGGATAACCGTATCTGCCCTTAAGTCTAGCCCTTAAGTTCTTTCATCATAAGCGCTTCCTGGAATCATTGCTGATCGTTCCGCAGCACCCGCTCAGCTTTGTAAATCAGCGCTGCAGCCTTATTCAACCGAACGGTGTGATCATCAGGCAATCTATCTTCAGCGGCTTGACTATCATTTGCCCAGTCATCCGCTCAGTCATCCGCACAGCTGTCCCAACTAGCACTGCTGTCTGTATTAGAGATTCGATCAAAGGGCCAATAGGTCAACGCTATTATCCTAACTCTTGCGCTAGTGCCTTCATGATAAGGGGTGCGATCGCAAAACATAAAAAGATTCAACATCTCGTTCGCGTTTCTTGGTACTGTTTCTTGGTACCATTGATATCCGATGCGGATGTGGCGGAATTGGTAGACGCGCTAGATTTAGGTTCTAGTGTCCTTGTGACGTGAAGGTTCAAGTCCTTTCATCCGCATAAAGCCCATAAATAATAAAGCGCTCAGAAGAAACGCCTTCTTGAGCGCTTTATTTTTTCTTCCAATCTTAAAATCTTAAATCTAAAAATAGGCTGAGCCAAATGCCAAACTATAGAGGCAGAAAAGACGGTGCCCCACCCTCCTATACTGCTTAAACGGGTCTATGCACAATCAACAAGTAATCAATGCAGTTTTTAGCTAAAAGGCTTTAAAACCGTCGTTTTTCACACAGATTTAAATAGCCCCTATATATAGGAGAAGATTGCTCTTTTTACTCGCTGTGTATTACGCCTATTTATGCGAAGCGACGCCAAGGCAATGTTGACTAAATCTGTTTTGCTCTGATTTGTTTTGCTAGAAGGAAATCTACGTGCTGCTATCCAAAGGCTTTGAAGTTGAAATGTATACCGGTACGCCCGCCGGAGAAGTCGTCGGCTTTTCAGATAAAATCGTAGCCGAGCTAGAAGGCTTCGTTCGCGAACCTGATTCGCGCAACGTTGAATACACGACCGCACCTTTTTGCCGCTACGAGCACCTATTGTGCGAACTCGTGAAGCCCAGAGTCCAGCTTAGAAACTACCTTAAAACGCTGGGCGACTACACCATTATTCCCGGCAGCACGCTTCCCTTAGGCGGCGCAGATGTTTTTTATCGCTCCGACCCCAAAAATCCTTATCACACCTACATTGAGCAAACCTACGGCACCGATGTGGTCACAGCTAGCATTCATATCAATATTGGCATGTCCGACATGGAAGCGCTGATGCGGGCCTGTCGCTTAATTCGGCTAGAAGCCCCCTTGTACTTGGCTCTCAGTGCGTCTTCACCTTTCTTTGACGGCAACATCACTGGCTATCACTCCACCCGCTGGCACTTGTTTCCACAAACGCCTAAGCATGTCCCCTTATTTGAAAGCCACCTGCACCATATTCGCTGGGTAGAAGAGCAGCTCGCAGCCGGAACGATGCAGAGCGTTCGGCATCTGTGGAGTTCGGTGCGGCCCAATGGCGATCGCCGCCCTTACAATCTCAATCGGCTAGAGCTACGCATTTGCGACTTGGTTAGCGACCCGCTGCATTTGCTAGCCATTACCGCCCTGCTCGAAGCTCGCCTGCATCAGCTGCTTAAGCACCCAGAGCTTGATCCGCTAGAAAGCTCTCAAATTGGCGCGCACAATCGCAGTGAAGACTTGCTGGCGATCGCGCTTAAAAACGAACAGGCCGCCGCTAAAAGCAGCCTAGACGCTGAAATGATCCACTGGCAAACGGGCAAACCTATCCTTGCTCGCGACTGGATCAGTCAAATCTACGCAGAAGTTCAGCCCTTTGCAAAACACTCAGGCATCGGCTGCTTTCTCACGCCTATCAAACAAATTTTACGCAACGGCAATCAGGCGCAGCAGTGGATTAATCAAGCGCACCAAACCAGTCCTTCTGAGGTTATTCAGCAGGCGATCGCTCAAATGAATCAGCAAGAGAGCCTGTTGGCCCAAGAAATTTGCCTATCGGCTGCTGCCTAGCCACCGCCTAGCTACCGCCTAGCTACCTTCCTTGCTAAAAAGTCCATGCTCAAAATCGTTCTTGTTAACCCAGAAATTCCTCCCAACACTGGCAACATTGCCCGCACCTGCGCAGCAACTGGCACACCCTTACACTTGGTCAAGCCACTAGGATTTGAGCTAAGCGACAAATATCTCAAACGCGCTGGTCTAGATTACTGGCCCCATGTCGATCTCCATCTACACAACTCTATTCAGGACTTCTGGACGCACATTGAAACACAAACGGGCCGACTAATTGGCTTCAGCGCCCGCAGCACTCCCCACACCCCTCATCGCTACACCGATATCGCCTACCAGGACGATGACTGGCTCTTATTCGGCAAAGAAAGCAAGGGGCTTTCCCCAGAAACGCTTGAGCGCTGCCACCTACTAGGCACAATACCGATGAAAAAAGGCCATGTTCGTAGCCTCAACCTGTCAGTGAGCGCTGCCGTTGGCCTCTTTGAAGCGCTTAGACAGACCCATCAGCTATAAAAATCTATTTTAGAGTTCAAGACGCACCGAACTTATCGGCACAGCGAATAAAAACAACGCCTTGTTTCACAAAAATGGTCAATTGTCTGCTGTCAGCGAGCCCTAATTCGATAAGTATTTCATATGCAAAAAGGCATAGTTGATTACACGTCGTTAAGCGAGCCGCTTTCTCAGTATTTTCCGAAAGATCGCCTTCAATCGCAAGTACAGCAAGGCATCTGAGCCACGCCGTTAGCTCGCTTCCCAAATTATTAAAGCCTTCCACAATGGCAGTATTTAGAATACTCAGCCAATGTGCCAGTAAATAGATTGGCTAAGCATAGATGTTCCAAAAAGCTAGCAAACACAAGCACTTTAGTTTTTATCGGTTCATCCAAATCCGCCTTGCTAATGACAAATTACTGGCAAGGTTTAGGTTGCGTCAAATTTTGGGCATCCAAAAGTCAAGTCGCGCCAGCAATATCGAAATAAGCATTAAGTCGTGTAAACTTGCCTAAGTCGAACAAGCAAACGTTTGTTCACAGGCATTAAGCGCGACGCTGATAAACAGGCGATCCCGCAGCGAGCCTACGGGCTGTTAATGCTACGAGTAGCAGCACTGCTGTTCTCGAAAGTCGTTGTACGGCCAGCCCATTAAGTAGCCTAATCAGCTGCTGCGGCGATTTTGTACTGACGGTTTAAACGCTGAACATTAGGAGGTTATTCCTTGAAAGAAGCAATTTCGAAGGAAACGGTGTCCGACTCAAGTCATTCACACATTCCAGAAGGAAATGGGCATCACAGCTCAGGTACCAGCTTAAAATCGGCTGCTATGCTGGGCCTTGCCCTCTCGGTAGGTGCATCTGGAGCACTGGTTTCTCAAGCTGAAGCGTCGGCTGCGGTCTCTGCTCCAACACCCTCTGCGACTACGGAGGCTTTTTCAAGTAATTCTGAAGCTTCAGCGCCTGCTGCTAAAGCTGCTGCTAACCCACAGGTAGTGGCCTATCACACCGTCGAATCGGGCGAGAGCCTGTGGCAAATTGCTCAGCAGCATCGCGTGGGTCTGCGTGAACTCAAAGATACCAACGCGCTGCCCCCTGAAACCTCTATTAGAGTAGGTCAGGTTCTCAAAGTTCCTAGTAGCACCGAGCCAGCAAACAAAACAACCTCTGAGTTAATTGCTGGAATCGTTGCAGACGAGGTCGTTGATGCGTCAACTGAGAAGGCCGCTGAGCCAGCTATTCGTTTACAGGCTGCTAGTGAAAAGGTTGGCTCACCTGCTGCTATCAGCATTGAAATTGCAGATGCCTCAACCCCCGCTGCTGTAACGACAGTTGCTAGAGCGGTTACGACAGCGGCATCACCTGCGACGACACCGCTAGCGACGCCAGCAGCGTTCAACCAATACCGGGTTCGATCTGGCGATACGCTGGGTGCGATCGCCTCCTCTGCGGGTACCACGCCCAAAGAACTCATGCAGGCAAACAGGCTGGCAAACCCTAACGTCATCCTGGCAGGTGACCTGATAAGGGTACCGTCTTCCAATCAATCTGATAATTCGCCTTCAGCCAGTTCTTTGCCAGTTACTGGCAGCTCGCAGCGCACTGAAAACGCTGCGGAAAGTGCTCAAGTAAGCGCTCCAAAAAGTGCTCCAAAAAGTGCTCAGAGCGAGCAGCTCATAGCAGAATTACGAAGTGCAGTGCCTGAAGAGCCCGCCAGCGTCGGTGGCGAGCAGGTTACCGCAAAAGATCTGCTCGGTTCTACCCCAGCTCGGGCCGAAAGCGTAGATCCCTATGTTGCCAATCTTCTAGCCGAAGTTAGAGAAATTCGGAGCCAGTCGGTTAAAGTTTCGGAAGCTAACACGGCTGAGAGCACTATTACTGAGAGCGATGCTGCGCAAGTGGCTACCCAGAGCAGCACTGTTCAAAGCAGCAATAGCCGAAGCAGCGATCGCCCTCTCACAGAGACCAATGCTAGTAGCCCTCTTCTAGCTAGAACTGAACGCCCCGCACTTCGTTCTGTGCCTAGCCCGAGCAGTAATAGCGCCGAGCGAGTTTCACTCACGACGCCTGCTCAGCCTGCCGCTATAGAAGCTGATGCCGATTTGTTGGCAGCTGCGCCGCTCAGCCCCGATGCCTACATTCCTGCCCAGCGTTCTGCTGCGCCGCAGGTAGTGTCGCCTGATATGCCAATTTTGCCTGCGGCGGATGAGTATTTGCCAGAAGCGCCAGACTATTTTGACGGCTATATTTGGCCCGCCAGAGGAACAATCACCTCTGGCTACGGCTGGCGTTGGGGCCGAATGCACCGAGGTGTTGATGTTGCTGGGCCAGTTGGCACACCGATTGTAGCCGCTGGCTCAGGCGTAGTTGCCGAAGCAGGCTGGAACTCTGGTGGCTATGGCAATATGGTGGAGATTCGACATCCTGACGGCAGTATGACCCGCTATGCTCACAACAATCGCTTGGTTGTTAGTGCGGGTCAGTCAGTCAAGCAAGGGCAGCAAATTGCTGAAATGGGTAGTACGGGCTACAGCACAGGCCCGCATCTGCACTTTGAGGTGCATCCTAATGGCGGTGAGGCCGTTAACCCCATTGCCTTCCTGCCCAGCAATAGACCATAAAGAAGCCTAAAAAGGCCCCAAAAACTCAGATGTAACCTCCTTAACCTACAGATGCTAGCTAACTTCGTGACTGAATAGTTAGCTAGCAGTTTTTTTAAATTGCTGGATAGCGATTTATCTGTCTAGGGCGCTTCAATGGCATTTCAATTTGTGATACATTTATTAAGCTGAGATTGGTACTTGTTTATACAAGACGTTTCATAGCGCATTTCATGGCTCTGTAGCTCAGGGGTAGAGCAGGGGACTCATAAGCCCTTTGTCGCAGGTTCAAATCCCGCCAGAGCCACTCAAGTTTTAGCTTTACTTAGCGCGCTTTCAGCGTGGCTTGGATGCCGTGCTCGGGTCGCAGCGTGATAGAAGACTGGGGCGTAATGGTGTGGCCGGGTTCGAGAACGAACTGATAGCGCTGCGCAATCGTTGCCAAAATTAAAACAGCTTCCATCAATGCAAACCCTTTGCCAATGCAGATGCGAGGGCCGTCGCCAAAAGGAAAGTAAACGCCTTGAGGCAGTCGTTTTTCTAAGGGCTGTTCGCCCGGTTTCTCTAGCCAGCGCTCGGGGCTGAAGCGCTGTGCATTGTCGAAATAGTTAGGACTGTGGTGCATCACCCATTGGCTGATAATCACTACGCAGTTTTTAGGAATTAGATAATCGCCGACTACTACATCTGTGGTGGCTTCTCGACCTAGCACGGACACAGGTGGGTACATACGCATGGATTCTTTGATGATGGCGTTAGCGTAAGGCAGCTTTTGCAGATCTTCGGTGGTGGGCGATCGCCCCTCAAGCACCTGCTGAAGTTCCTTATGCAGGTTGGCTTCAACCTCAGGGTGCTGAGCGAGTAGCATCCATGTCCAAGAAAGCGTGTTAGCCGTGGTTTCATGTCCTGCGAGCATCAGGGTGGCGATTTCATCGCGCAGCTGCTGATCGCTCATGCCGCTGCCGTCGTCTTCATCGCGAGCAGCCATCAGCATAGAGAGCAAGTCGCCAGGGTCTTCGCCGCTCTCTCGTCGCTGCTGGATAATGTCATAGATGCTGTTGTCCATCGCCTTAATCGCATTTCGGTAGCGAATATTCTCGGGGCGAGGAAACCACTCCACAATGAAGAAGTTTTGGCGACGCTTGCTGTCGAACCATTCCATCGCAACGTCTAGGGCGTGGGCAACGGTCTCAGCTTCGCCCGTCGAGACATCTTGATTAAAAAGGGCTTTCATGACGATGTTGAGCGTTAGCCGCATCATATCGGCATGGATATCGCGCGGGGCTTCCGGCTGACCTTCGCTCTGCCAGTCATTTAGCATTTTTTCGGTGTAGTCCACCATGATGCTGCCGTAGCCTTCAATGCGCTTACGATGAAACACGGGCTGCATGAGCCGTCGCTGACGAAACCACGAATCGCCTTCGTTAGTGAGCAAGCCGTTTCCTAGCAGCCGATTCAGGGCGCGAAAGCCTCGACTTTTGATGAAAGCAGTTCTATTTTTAAGCACCTCCTTAATCAAATCAGGGTGGGTGATGAGGCAGGCAGGCGTGGGGCCAAGGCGTAAGGGGACGATATCGCCGTAGTCGCGATCGCACTTAGTTAAAAACGCGAGCGGGTTCTCACCAAGTTCGCCTAAATTGCCGAGGACAGTATTACCAGATGGCCCGTCTAGCTCAAAAATGTCTTGTGCTGTGGTTTGAGTCATAAAATAGGTATTTCCTACTTATTGAAGAACGTATGGCCAGTGGCCGTGCTTTTGTAAGCGGTACTCCACGGTATCTATTTTTCAAAAAATTGATGGGAAAACACGTAGATTTGTGCCTATAGATAGAGCCTGTCAGCTTATTGGCCCCATGAGTCATCGCTTGCTAGTTAAGTTGCCCTAATTAACAAATTAAGTTGATATATGCGTTTTCATGCTTTAACGGGCGCTTTTATCAGCCTTCACCAAAATCGCGATGGGGCATGGTGAGGGTATTAATGTTAAGATTCGTGCAGCGCAGTAGCTGAGTGAGTGCAAAAAACGGACTCAAAAAACGGACTGTCAAAGCGCGCCATTCTAGAGCGCAGATTCTTTTAGAGGAGAGAACTCATGAGCGAGCAGAATCAAGGATGTCTGAGAGTGGGCCAAAGCGCACCTGATTTCACTGCAACGGCTGTAGTTGATCAAGAGTTCAAGACAATCAAGCTCTCTGACTATCGCGGCAAATATGTGGTGCTCTTTTTCTATCCGCTTGATTTCACCTTTGTTTGCCCCACAGAAATCACTGCCTTCAGCGATAGCTACAGCGATTTTAGCGACATCAACACCGAAGTGTTAGGCGTTTCGGTAGACAGTGAGTTTTCTCATTTGGCCTGGATTCAGAGCGATCGCAAGTCTGGCGGCGTGGGCGATCTTAACTATCCGCTAGTTTCCGACATTAAAAAAGAAATTAGCGCCGCCTACAACGTTCTAGATCCTGATGTTGGCGTTGCTCTGCGCGGCCTGTTCTTAATCGATCAAGAAGGCATTATTCAGCACGCAACTATCAACAACCTTTCCTTTGGCCGCAGCGTTGAAGAAACGCTGCGGGTGCTTCAGGCTGTTCAACATGTACAGTCTCATCCTGATGAAGTGTGCCCTGCTGGTTGGCAACCGGGCAGCGCCACTATGAACCCCGATCCGATTAAGTCCAAGGAGTTCTTTGCCACTGTCTAGTTTTACTGTATCTAGGCTACGCGGCTAGACCATGCGGCTGACTTCAAACGATTTTCGCGGCCTAGTGAATCGGCGGTTTTTAAAAAATATCGCCCCGGTTCCAGCTAGCTGTCGGTTTCAGATCGGTGAAAAACTGCCCGACCTTACCCTACCGGACACCGAGGGGAAGACTCGTCAGCTCTCTGACTATCAGGGTAGACCTGTTGTGCTGGCGTTTACCCGAATTTTTACAGCAAAGCAGTATTGCCCGCTTTGCTACCCTCATCTTTTGTCACTCGCGCGATCGCACCAGCAGTTTGTTGGGCTTGGCGCTGTTTTGCTGATAGTTACCAGCACCCCTCTAGCCAGCAGCAAAATCATTCAGCAAGATCTGTCGCTAGAAATGCCTTTGCTGGTTGACCCTAGCTGTCAGAGCTTTCGTTTGTATGGCACAGGTCAAGCCTTAGGCGCACCGCTACCAGCCCAATTTGTGATAGATGCTGAAGGTCGGCTGCGCTTTCAGCATCTGTTTTCATTTGCGCACCCCAATGCGACCCCAGCTAGGCTGATGTGGGCCATCCGAAACCTTTGACACTCTCCGGCCTAAAGGCGCGAGGATTCTTCTTTCGACGAGGCGACTTACTCAACTAGACCTAGATCCAGTTGAGTAGCGGTCATCTCTCCAGAATCGTTTACCCTATCGAGTAGGGAAGTTCCGGTGTGCCCCACCGTACTTAATCCGCGCTGAAGTATATTCAGTGCTGCATTCTCATCTCTGTCTAGCCGACAACCGCAGGCGCAAGCATGAGTTCTAGTAGACAAAGGCTTTTTAACAATTTCACCGCAGCTAGAGCATTCTTGAGAAGTATAGGCAGGGTTCACCGCTACGGTTACTCGACCAAATACTTTGCCATAGCGCTCTAGCCACACCCGAAACTGATACCAACCAGCATCCGCTATCGACTTAGCAAGGTTGTGGTTCTTCACCATATTTCTGATTCTTAAGTCTTCGTAGGCGACCAAATCGTTAGATTGGATGACGGATCTTGCGAGCTTAACCACATGATCTTTTCGCTGCCTTGAAACCGTTAAATCAAACCGAGCTAGTTTATTGATAGCTTTTTTGCGATTGTTACTGCCCTTCTGAGTTCTTGACAATCAGCGCTGTAGCGTTCGACGCTTAGCTTGAGGCTTACGATAAAACCGGGGGTTCTCTTCTTTATTGCCGTTGCTATCGGTATAGAAAGATTCCAGCCCCACGTCCAGCCCCAAAGTTTTACCAGTTGCCTTTAGTGGCTCAGAGCGGTCTACTTGAATGCAGAACTGGCAATAGTAGCCATCAGCCCTACGCACCAATCTCACCCGCTTAATCAGCTCAACTGGGTAGTGCGCCAAGTCATGAGTACCTACCAATTTCAACAGGCCGATACCTTTCTTATCAGTGAAGGTGATCCGCTTCGTCCCGGTTAGCTTCCAGCCAGAAGTTTTGTACTCGACTGAGCGAGCAAACTTCTTGAACTTTGGATAGCCAACTGGGTTAATGCCTTTTTTACAGTTGTTATAGAATCGGCTAATCGCAGCCCAAGCGCGTTCAGCACTAGCCTGACGCGCCATGCTGTTGAGTTCGTCCGCAAAGCTAAATTCTTTTGCCAACACCGCACACAACTTATTAAGGTCAAACTTATTGACCTTTGCATTGTCCATCCAGTACCGAATCGCTTTGTTCTGCACGAACTGAGCGGTACGAATAGCCTCGTCTATGGCGGCAAGTTGGAAAGGTTTTGCCTTAACCTTGAACTCTTGAATCAACATATTCTTATGCTACTGCGTTCAGCATAAGAATGCTGTAAAGCCCTGTAAATACTGGATGTTCGCTACACTCACTTGAGAGACGCGGGACTACATCCCCGCCCTAAAGGGATCGGGGTTTTGCTCCTTTCTCTCAAACTCTCTTAGTCTGATAAGCTCGTACAGCAGGACTCGCGGGAGGCTTAAAGCTAACCCCCTGCAATGCGCTCAAACCAACGGAGAAGGAGGGATTCGAACCCTCGATGAAGTTTACACCCCATAACTCCTTAGCAGGGAGCCGCTTTCAACCGCTCAGCCACTTCTCCAAGTGAAAAACTATAATACCAAGAACTCTGCGAAAGCTCTAATAATCTTTGGGCAATTTTTAAGCAATCTTCGGCTTAGTCCTTATATTTTTATTTGATGCCTTTTATCTCGGCTGAGAGATCGGCTGAGCCGTTTCCCAGAAGATCCTGTGACTGATGGGATCTGAGCTTAGTTGGCGGTGGCGCTGTATATGACTGAATGCGCGGTAGCCGATGCTTAAAGCCACAAAGAATTTCCCAAGAAATAGTGCCTGCCATTTGTGCCCACTGATCTGCGCTGAGCGTGTGCTGGCCGGATTGTCCGAGGAGGGTGACCACATCGCCTTCCTGCACCGAGCCCAGGTCAGACACATCTAGCATAAGCTGATCCATGGTGATTGCACCGATTTGCTGAATGCGCTGGCTATGAGTGATGACTTCCATTTTATTAGATAAGCTGCGGGGCACACCGTCGGCATAGCCAATGCCAACGATAGCGATTTTCATGGGCCGCTGGGCAATAAAGCTGTGGCTGTAGCTTACGCCTGCCCCTGCCTCGATATTTTTGACATGGGTGATGCGGGCTTTGACTTCTAGTACAGATTGCAGACTAGCAACGTGCTGCAAGTGAGGGGCCGGGTAGAGGCCGTAGGTGCAAAGGCCAACGCGCACCATGTCGTAATGCAAAGACGGCTCGGTTTGAGAAATCGCTAAAGTTGCGGCTGAGTTGGCGAGATGAAGACGAGGGGGCAGCAGGTTTTCGCTTTTAAGCGCGGCGATCGCCTGCTCAAATCGCCCGTGCTGCTGACGCATAACGGTTTGATCAAGGCTATCTGCCGTTGCTAAGTGAGAATAAACGCTAGCGGTTTCTAAATGGGGTAGCTGCTGCACAAAGCGGGCAAGTTCTACCGCTTGCGTCCATTGAAAGCCCAGTCGAGACATGCCGGTATCTAGCTTGAGGTGAACAGGAACAGGGGGTAAATGGGGGGCAGAGGCGAGCGTCTCTGAAAACACCATAGCCTGTTTAGGATTGACGATAGTGGGCTGAAGCTGCCAGCGAGCGATCGCCTTAATTTCTTCAGCGTCACTCACCGCGCCCATCACCAAAATAGGCGCGTCTAACCCTGCCTGTCGCAGCTCTATGCCTTCGGGTACGGTGGCAACCCCTAGCCAGGTCGCGCCTGCGGCAATTGCCGTGCGAGCCACCGCGATCGCCCCGTGGCCATAGGCATCGGCTTTAACCACGCTCATCACATCGGTCTCTTTGGGCACCAGCGCCTTGATTTGCCGCACATTATGGGCCAGGGCCGACAGGTTAATTTCTACCCAGGCTCTACAACACCGCATCGGCGAAAGAGCGGGCGTTTTGTCCCAGCTAAGCATTGCACATCCTCACACATCTTGAGGAAATAGTGTAGCAGCGCTCAAACCCCCGCAAACCTACGATTGTGCTAGTATTTAATACAGGATTCCAGCACGTTGCGATGAGTCATGGGCAATGAGTAAGGTTCTTGTTCTAAATGCTTCTTATGAGCCGCTCAACATCACTAGCTGGCGACGCGCAGTGGTGCTAGTTATCAAAGGCAAAGCGGAGCAAATAGAGCAGCAAGAACATCTGATTTATCCCGACTTTCCCATGCCGACTGTGATTCGGCTGAGGCACTACGTTCGCATTCCTTACAAAGAAATTCCGCTCACCCGCCGCAATCTGCTTCACAGAGATGCTCACACTTGCCAATACTGTGGCTATGCGGGTGATGGTCTCACGCTAGATCATGTGATTCCGCGATCGCGCGGCGGTGGCGACTCCTGGGAAAACATCGTTAGCGCCTGCGTTCGCTGCAACGTCAGAAAAGGCAGCCGCACCCCCAAAGAGGCCGAAATGCCACTTGCCAATCCCCCCCGAAAGCCTCACAGCAGCCTATATTTTGAAATTTCTCGGCATATTAGAGGCGGCATTCATCAGGAGTGGAGACGCTACGTCATTGGGCTTAACTAAGCCGATATAACCCGCTTGAGCTTTGGGCCAAGGCGCTGGCACCATCGTCATTAAGCACAAGTGCTTTGCTACAAGCTCAGAATAGAGACCTGAAACGGCCCTCACTGGCTGCGTCTAAAGGAGCCGCAAGATGGCTGCGGACATCAGATTTAGAAGACATCACTAGAAGACATCACTATGGGAGCAGACGTCTTGAGCGAGAACACTTTAGAAGAACAAATACTAGCGGAAAAAAAACCAGAGCATCAAGGTACAGGAGAAGACCTGCTGGACAAGCAAACCGCTGCTCTGAGGCGAACAGCGGGCTTAGATTCCTATCCTGCTGCCCTAGAACAGCTATTGAGAAAGCATAGTGGAACTCGGCAGCTCGTTCTTCTGCAAGACTTTCCAGATCCCGATGCGCTATCGTCAGCTTGGGCCTATCGTTTGATTGCCAGCGCCTACGACATTCGATGCGATATCTACTATTCAGGCACGCTCAGCCACCAGGAAAATATTGCCTTGGTTAAGCTGACGAACCTGCCGGCCAAGCGATGGCCCACGCAAGACCACGACGCGCCTGATATTGAGAAATATCAGGGCTATGTCCTAGTGGATACCCAAGGGACGACTAGCCACCTAACTCAAAAGGTGCAGGCTGCCAAACTCCCTCTTATTTTAGTGATTGACCACCATGCGTCTCAGGGCAAGCTCGACGCTGAAATGGCAGATATTCGCCCTGATACTCACGCGACCGCTACGATTATGGCGGAATACTTAAAGGCGGGCTTGATTGAGCTGGATAGAAGTAACAGCAACCATGTGAAATGTGCGACGGCTTTAATGCACGGCCTGCGGTCGGACACCAGCCAGCTCATGCAGGCTTCTGAACCTGATTTTTTGGCGGCGGCTTACCTGAGCCAGTATTACGATGCGCAGCTATTGAGCGCTGTATTGCAGGCTTCTCGGTCGCGGCGGGTGATGGATGTGATTGAGCGATCGCTGCGCAACCGCCATATTCAAAACAGCGTTTCTATTGCAGGGGTTGGCTATCTTCGCTATGAAGATCGAGACGCGATTCCGCAGGCCGCTGATTTTTTAATTACCGAAGAAAACGTGCATACAGCCGTGGTATACGGCATTTTGCACGATGAAGACGAAGAAAAAGAGCTGGTCGTGGGCTCTTTGCGAACTAACAAAATTACGCTAGATCCAGACGAATTTATTAAGGAGGCTTTTGGCAAAGACGCTCAGGGCCGATTCTTTGGCGGTGGCAGATCGACAGCAGGCGGATTTGAAATTCCGATTGGCTTTCTTTCGGGCTATTACGAAAACAGCGACTACAATCGGCAGAAATGGGAGGTGTTTGACAAGCAAATTAAGCAAAAGCTTCAGCGGCTTGTCAACCCCGAAAATGGCGTACTCAATACCGATTAGGCCACAGGACTATAGATAGTCTTAGATAGTCTTAAGGACAGTCCTGAGGATTGTTTTAATCGCTCCAGGTTATTTTGTGAGGCAATGTCGGTTACTGAGGTTTATTTTATTCGCCATGGGATTGCAGAGTCTCGCACGGCAGGGATAGATGACGAGGGGCGATCGCTCACCCCAAAAGGCATAGCCAAAACCCAGCAGATTGCCCAGCGCCTCAGCGATTTAGGGCTAGAGTTCGACAGGCTGCTAACTAGCCCCTTACGACGCGCGCAGCAAACGGCAGAAATAATGCGCGACGCTGGGCTCGCCTCACAGATGCAAGAATTTTTGCCCCTGCGTCCGGGCGGCAGCTTAGCCAACTGGCTCACTTGGCTAGCGCAACGGCAGGTTACCGCTGAGGAACGATCAATTGCCTTAGTTGGTCACGAGCCTGATCTAAGTGAATGGGCACAGCAGCTTGTTTGCGGGCAGCGCCAAACTCATTGGACGCTCAAAAAAGCAGGCATTATTGGGCTGCAGGTTCCGGCAGCTGATCGAGCAATTGGCCAAAGCCAGCTTTTCTGGCTATCGCCTCCCCGTTTTTTGCTGTAGTTTTTTTGCTGTAGCCTTTTATGCTGCTGGGCTCAATAGATTTATGCTAGAAATAGCCACCGCGTTAAGATAGCCCCCAATTCAATCTTTACCCACTCTTTAGTGCAGGAGTCAAACCGATGATGACATGCGATTACGTGCCAGGATTAGAAGGCATTCCGGTCACGCAGTCGAGCATTAGCCACGTTGATGGACAGACTGGCCTCTTAGAATATCGCGGCATTCGGATCGAAGAGATTGCGCACAACAGCAGCTTTTTAGAAACGTCCTATCTGCTCATTTGGGGCGGATTACCCACGCAACAGCAGCTGCAAGAGTTTGAGCACGAGGTGCAGTATCATCGCCGCCTAAAATACCGCATCCGCGACATGATGAAGTGCTTTCCTGAGAGTGGTCACCCAATGGACGCGCTGCAGGCTTGTGCGGCGGCTTTGGGCCTGTTTCACTCTCGCCGTGAGCTAGAAGATCCGACCTATGTGCAAGATGCCGTCGTCCGCCTGCTGGCCAAAATACCAACCATGGTAGCGGCCTTTAAAATGATGAGAAAGGGTAACGATCCCGTGCAGCCCCGCGATGATTTGGGCTATGCGGCTAACTTTCTCTACATGCTAAACGAGCAGGAGCCCGATCCGCTTGCAGCCCGTATTTTTGACATTTGCCTGATTCTCCACGCCGAGCACACTATCAATGCGTCCACCTTTTCGGCCATGGTAACGGCTTCTACGCTGACGGATCCTTATGCGGTTATCGCCTCAGCGGTTGGAACGCTGGCAGGCCCGCTACACGGCGGCGCGAACGAAGAGGTGATCGCTATGCTAAAAGACATTGGCACGCTAGAAAACGTCCGACCCTACGTTGAGCAGCGCATTGCCAACCGTGAGAAAATTATGGGTTTTGGCCACCGCGTGTATAAAGTCAAAGACCCTCGGGCTAGCATTTTGCAGGGGCTGGCCGAGCAGCTTTTTGACAAGGCGGGTCGCGATGCCTATTACGATATTGCTTTGGAACTAGAGCAGGTAGTTGAGGAAAAGTTGGGTCATAAAGGCATTTATCCCAATGTAGATTTTTACTCTGGGCTGGTATATCGCAAGCTTGGAATTCCGACCGATTTATTTACGCCTATTTTTGCGATCGCCCGCGTTGCTGGCTGGCTAGCCCACTGGAAAGAGCAAATTGGCAAAAATAGAATTTTTAGGCCCACGCAAGTATACGAAGGCCCCCATGATCAGCTTTACACACCGCTCGAAAAGCGCCTGCAAATGTGGGAGAAATAGCCGTCCAGCACGCCCTTCGGCGTTCTCAACTAAAGACAAATCAACGGACAAGACTCAGTATGCCCCAGCGATTAAAATCAGCCTTAAATCAGTAACACTACAGAGGTGATGGGCGTTACCCCCCTTGGCAATATGTAAAACTCACAGCAATATACATCCAGTGACGATTTTCAGGAACTCCAGCCCCCCCGACATTTTTTGCCGGGGGGGTTTTTATAGAAAAATACTATGGCTAACCTAAGTTTATTCAAACTGTAATCGGCGCTATTGAGACCGACGAAAGCGCGTACAGTGTTGATTTAGCGCTAGAATCTGTGAGAGAAATTACATATGCGTAGATCTCCTAGATAAGAGGCCTTATAGAAAGTATGAATCCAGGCATTGACCTTCAAGGGAGTTTCGTTCGGGCCTTAATAGACTTGGGTTTACCCTCAGGCGTAGCCAAAACCGTCTGGCTCCCGCTGCCAATGCTCCTAATGCTGGTCGCAGCGACCGTGAGCATCTTTATTTGCGTATGGCTAGAGCGTAAAATTTCAGCGGGCGCTCAGCAGCGAGTTGGCCCAGAATATGTAGGGCCTTTGGGCGCGCTGCAGGCCGTAGCCGACGGCGTAAAGCTCGTATTTAAGGCAGATATCACGCCCGCCAAGTCAGATCCGTGGCTTTTTGCGATTGGCCCTGTCATTGTTGTGATTCCAGTCTTCCTGTCTTTTCTAATCGTGCACTTTGGCCAAAACCTAGTCATTACCGACTTGGGTATTGGCATTTTTCTATGGATTGCGCTTTCTAGCATTGCTCCCATTGGCTTTTTGATGGCGGGCTATTCTTCTAATAACAAGTATTCGCTGCTAGGCGGACTGCGGGCGGCGGCTCAATCTATTAGCTACGAGATTCCGCTGGCTCTAGCTGTGCTGGCAGTTGTGATGATGAGTAACGGCCTTAGCACGATTGATATTGTCAATCAGCAGACTGGCTATGGCATTTTAGGGTGGAACATTTGGAGACAGCCCATAGGATTCGTCATCTTTTGGATTGCGGCTTTGGCTGAATGCGAGCGCCTGCCGTTTGACCTTCCAGAAGCAGAGGAAGAGCTGGTCGCAGGCTATCAAACTGAGTATACCGGGATGAAGTTTGGCCTGTTTTATGTGGGCTCTTACGTTAACTTGATGCTGTCTGCGCTAATTGTCTCGGTGCTGTACTTAGGTGGCTGGAGCTTCCCCGTTCCGGTAGAAACGATCACGGGCTTGTTGGGCGTGAACGAGAATGCCCCTTGGGTGCAGATCATTGCGGCTTCACTCGGCATTGTAATGACGATGCTCAAAGCCTATGCGTTGGTGTTTCTCACCATTTTGCTGAGGTGGACGGTGCCTCGCGTGCGGATCGACCAGCTGTTAGATTTGGGCTGGAAGTTTTTACTGCCGGTTTCGCTGGTTAACCTGCTAATTACGGCGGGTTTGAAGCTGACGTTTCCGTTTGCTTTTGGTGGGTAGTTTTTAACGAACCCTTGAAGAGGGTGGGCAACGGGAGGTTTTAATTAGGTGATAGAAGCTTTTCTGGGGTGCCCACCCTACAATGTTTTTAACTCTTTCTTTTTTTGTCATGCTGAATTTTCTCAAACAGGTTGGCGATTACGCAAAAGAAACTGCTCAGGCGGCAAAATATATCGGCCAAGGTCTTTCTGTGACCTTCGATCATATGAAGCGCCGCCCGGTTACGGTGCAGTACCCTTATGAAAAAATAATTCCCTCAGAGCGGTATCGCGGTCGTATTCACTTCGAGTTTGACAAGTGCATTTCTTGCGAGGTGTGCGTACGGGTTTGCCCGATTAACCTGCCAGTTGTGGACTGGGAATTTAACAAGGAAGCAAAGAAAAAGAAGCTTAATCACTACAGCATTGACTTTGGCGTTTGTATTTTTTGTGGCAACTGCGTGGAGTATTGCCCGACCAACTGCCTGTCAATGACGGAGGAATATGAGCTGTCTGCTTATGACCGCCATGACCTCAACTACGATAGCGTAGCGTTAGGTCGCTTGCCCTACAAGGTGACTAACGATCCGATGGTGACGCCCATGCGCGAGTTTGCCTACCTGCCTAAAGGCGTTATAGACCCTCACGATTTACCAGCAGGTGCTCAAAGGGCCGGTCGGCTGCCTAAGGACATTTTGGCTGAGCTAGAAGCTGAACAGGCTCAAAAAGAAACGTCTGCTAAGGCTACGTCTAAGGCTGCTGATCAGAAGTAGTGACAAGTTGTTATAAAGCGCATCTAGGAAAAGTCGCAAGGTGAGGAAGGTGCAAAGCTTCACTAATGCAGGCGATCGCCCAAAAAAGAACATCATGAGGAGAATATTGCTTTGAATTTGGCAGAAGGTGTACAGGTAGTTTCATTAGGCATTCTTGGCCTAATTATGGTGGCCTCAGCTTTGGGTGTTGTCTTATTGTCTAACATTGTGTACTCGGCGTTTTTGCTGTGTCTCACCTTTATCAGCGTTGCGGGAATGTATATCCTTTTGAATGCTGGATTCGTAGCGGCAGCTCAAGTGCTGGTGTATGTAGGCGCGGTCAACGTGCTTATTTTGTTTGGAATTATGCTGGTCAACAAGCAGGAAGACTTTGTTCCTGTGAAAAACGTTTGGATAGGAAAAGCGATGGCGGCGGCGGTTTGCGTCGGTATTTTCGGCCTGATAGGAACGATGGTGATCTCGCATCCTTGGGCTATTTCTACTGCGCCTGCTGCGGGTGATAGGGCCATTGAGGTAATCGGCCAGCACTTTTTTAGCGACTATCTGCTGCCGTTTGAGCTAGCTTCTATACTGCTGCTAATTGCCTTGGTGGGGGCGATTATTCTCGCTCGCCGCGAGTTTATTCCTGAGTCAGTAGCGCCCGAGCAAGAGGCGCTCACGCTGCCAGAACGCCCTCGTGAGCTAGTGGCTGCAGGCGCGCAGGGCGACGACTCCCTCTAATTACGCCTGCTCTAAACTGCTTATTTAGTAACTAAATGGATAGCTTCCTATGCAACTTGAGTATTTTTTACTGCTGGCCGCTGCCTTATTTTCTATCGGCGTTTATGGCTTAGTAACTAGCCGCAACGTCATTCGCGTGCTGATGTCTATTGAGCTGATGCTCAATGCGGTTAATATTAACCTAATGGCATTTTCTAACTATTTGGATCCGAGTGCCATTAAAGGACAGGTGTTTGCGGTATTTGTGATCACGATTGCGGCGGCTGAGGCGGCAGTAGGGTTGGCGATTGTGCTCTCTATCTACCGCAACCGTGACACGGTGGATATGGAACAGTTCAATTTGCTCAAGTGGTAGTGCCTTAGCAGCTCCCTACTGGCAGATGGTTCGATCAAGTGATTGCTTTAGCGAAACCGCGCGCAAAAGTTGCACAAAAGGTTGCACATAAGAAGGGAACGGCTGCGTGAAGCTAAAGCAGGTCATTATTGTATATAGAGCGGGCAGCTCGGCGAGCAAGGACTGCGCCGACAAATGTGCTCGTCAGCTAGAGGCTTTGGGCGCCAGGGTGATGATGGGGCCGAGCGGCGCTCAGGATAATCCTTACCCGGTTTTGCTAGAGTCTACGCCTGCACCGATTGATCTCGCTGTGGTGCTAGGCGGAGATGGGACGGCTCTGTCGGCGGCGCGTCATTTGGCGAGCGGCGATATTCCCATGCTAGCGGTGAACGTGGGCGGGCATTTGGGCTTTTTGGCAGAGTCGGCTGATGAAATCGATGCCTTTGAGCAGGTGTGGGAGAGGTTGCTGAGCGATCGCTTTGCCGTACAGCAGCGCATGATGCTTCAGGCTAGGGCTCACAGGGGCGCTTCAGGCAATATTGAGCCTGTGAGCGATCGCTACTTTGCCCTTAATGAAATGTGCGTAAAGCCCGCTTCGCCCAACCGCATGATCACCTCTATTTTAGAAGTAGAGATAGACGGCGAAGTGGTGGATCAATACCAGGGCGATGGCCTGTTGATTAGCACGCCAACGGGCTCTACCGGCTACACCGTTTCAGCCAATGGCCCAATTGTGCATCCAGGCATGCAGGCGCTGATCGTGACCCCAATTTGCCCGATGAGCCTATCGAGCAGGCCGATTGTGCTACCGCCGGGGAGTACGGTCAGCGTCCGGCCCTTATTAGATGAAGAAGGCGATAATAAGCTATGGACAGACGGCGTTTTGGGGATGGCTATCTGGCCCGGTCAGCGCGTAGATATTCGGATGGCTAGCCATTTGGCAAAGTTCATCATCCTCAAAGCAGATCACTCTTACTACCGGACGCTGCGCAATAAGCTGCAGTGGGCAGGGGGGCGGATAAATTATCATAGCGATCACTAAGAGCCAACTGTCCGGTGCGCTATTTCCGGTTTCTTCTTATCCAAGTGTCCAGGGCAAACGCACCATGAGCTGGTTACGGCCTCGACGCTTGGCCTCGTAAAGGCCCAAATCGGCGGTATCGACGAGCGTGCTGATGGCAATATCGGGTTTGGGTGTGATTGTAGTGACGCCTAAGCTAATGCTGACGTAGGGCGACACCTGCGAAGCCTTGTGATCCATCTGTAGCGTTAGCACATTTTCAGCCGCGTCTTTGGCAATTTGCTGTGCGCCTTCAGAGGTGGTGTTAGGCAGCAAAATGACGAATTCTTCGCCACCGTAGCGAGCGGCCAAATCATCGGGCCGTCGGGCCGCTTGACCAATGGCTCTGGCCACCTGACGCAGGCATTCATCGCCCTGAGGGTGACCGTAGGTGTCGTTGTAAAGTTTGAAATAGTCTACATCGCAGAGAATCAGTGATAGGGGCGTGTGCGATCGCAAAGCCCGCTGCCATTCTTGCCCTAAATGATCCTGAAAGGCCCGTCGATTGGCTAGCTGAGTCAGTTCATCAATCTGAGAAAGGGTTTGCAGTCGGCTAATCTTTTGCAAGCGCGTAATTAGGGGCGCAGCCAATAACGATAGGCTCACAGGGACAACAGGTAGCCACCAGCCAGCCATCGTAAGTGCACAATAGCTCAGGCCAATAGTGCCCGCCAAGGTTAGCACAAACAGCTTGAGCCGATGAAAATCGTTTCTGCCAAATCGGTAAATGCAAATGCCCAGCCCTGAGAAAACCGCAATCAGCGTAATTTCTATCGGCTCTGGCAAGGTCTGAATCGATGGCCTTTGACCAAAAGCCGTGCTGATAATCTGGCTGGTCATGCTGGCATGAATTTCAATGCCATGACTTGGCAGCAGGCCCACCGCATTTTTTGGGCTGCTGTAGGGCGTAAAAAAAACGTCGGCATCGCCCGACTGCATACTGCCAATGAGCACAATTTTGTCGCGCAGCGTGCCCGGTGGAACCTTACCTTCTAGAACGTCTTGAGCGCTGAGTATGGGAAACTTGAGGTTGGCGCGCCAGTTCATCATCAGCTGATAGCCGCCCGCATCAGCGTTGCTGTAGCCACCAGAATTTTTCTCAAAAGGGGGCAGGCGAGCATAGCCTAGCTCTAGTATGTCAGCGTTTGAAAGGGGCTCAATGTCGTGGCTCTTGAGATATTCTAGGGCGACTCGAAAGGCTAGGCTTTCAATGATGCGATCGCCCGAAGCGTTTGGAAACAAAAAGCCCCGACGCACCCGCCCGTCTACATCTACAATCAAATCGCTCGCAGCCACCTGTTCGTTTTCCATTAGCACCGAGTTTCCCGACACCGAAGAGAGCGCCTGATCGTCAACGACCTTTTCAATCCCGATGATGTTAGGCGTTTGAGCAAAAATACTTTGCAGTCGCTTGTACCCATCGTCGCGAGGCACATTGCGAAACAGATCTAGCCCAATCACCGTTGGGTTTTGCTTTTTAACCGCTTCGATAACGTTAGCGAGCATTTCATCTGAAATATCAGCCTGCTTGTAGTGCACAATGTCCTGCTCACTGATGCCAACAATCACTACCCGCTCGTCAGGCTGTTCGGCGATGCGATGGTTCATCATCCAGTCAAAGGTGTGCAGCTCCCATACCTGAAAAGCGCCCATTCCCCGAATGGCTATAATCCCTCCGGTCGCCATAATCCCTAGCAGCGGTGATATATATTTCTGATGAATGGATCGCCGTCGCCAGCTGTTGAGGCTATGCACCCACTGCAAGCTTAACGGCATAGCAGACGACTTGCGAGGCTTATCTACCACGTAAAAATTGCCTCTTTACTGTTCTTCCCTGTCTGCATAGGGTCTGCATATGGCAGTCGAGGCAACCCTGTAAAAACACCTTAAAAATCGCTGGATGAGGCTATAAATCTTACGCTTAGTAAGCCCACTCCATTGGCTGGAGGCTCACCTTGCCAAGCGCAATCACTATGGAGAGGGCACCTAACTTGTGCAAAGGTAGCTAATACACTGTGTATTAAAACAAAAGCCCCCGGCAAGACAATTCTTGACAGAGGGCTTTTAAGTAGTGCCTGTTAAGCTGCTAGGCAAAAGTAGTTATGATGCTAAAACTATGACACTCAATGACAGCGCTCACTACGATGCTGAAGCTGCTGCTGAAGATAGATCTAAAGGCACCTCAATATTCGCTTGATTCAACAGGTCGCGAATTTCTAGCAGCGTGCTTAGATGTGAATCTGCTTGGTAAGCCTCTATTAGCGTATTGAGCGCATCGTACCAAATGCCTTTGGCCGCATAAGCATCTGCTTTTTCTATCGAAGTCATTGTGCTAACGGTGGTTTCTAGCTCACTGTCTGCGACTCGCTCTACAAAGCTGCGGGCATGAACTTCGTTGCTGCCGTCGTTGCAGGTTACGAACACCGTCCATCGATAGCGCGTGCCCACTTCTAAGGCGGCTGAATCGGGCAGGGTTACCTCAACTAGCCCCGAATTGGCCTGCAATCGCTGGGTATAAACTGGGGTCGCTCTATCGGGGTGAGAAAGGACAAATTCCATCTCAGCTGCCTGATGGGTTTCTAAATACCAGGAAAGCGTGGGCTGTGCTTTGGTTGTCAGCCCTGTAGTTCCATCCGGTACTAGCAGCGTGACTGCCGAATCGGGAGCGAGAGAATCTAGGGCGCAAGCTGAGGCCGAAGTTCCCCTGCGACCGCCTGATAGCGTACTAGAGGCGCTGCCTCGGTCAGGATTAGGCGTCCAACGAACGCCCGCTTGAGCCGCGCTACCCACCTGTAGACGACTCGCCTGGTGGTGGGTAGCCG
>JBARVS010000209.1:0-5444 GCA_049646385.1 Phormidesmis sp.
GCTGTGCGCCTATCTGAGAGTGTTGGATTAAAATTGCGGTAATGGCTGCGGTGCTTTGGCCAATGTTGGTCGAAAAGTCGGTAGGGATAGTGAGATTGGGCTCAAAGGGGGCCGTTAGCAAGAGCTGTTGTTCTTCAATAAGAATTTGCTGAACTGTACGGGTTTGGCTGCTTACTGTGATGCGATCGCCCACCTTTACCGTCGTCCCAAACGCTGTTTCGCTGCCCTGCACCAGACGACCCTTACTCACAATTTCTCCTGTTTGCGACTGTCCGCTGGCTATTAGCTGCTGCACGCTCCAGTTTCGAGATTCGCCTGCACCGATAGAAACTAACAGTTTGCCTGTGGCTGTTCCCGCTAGGAAAGTTGTAAGCTGTTCTGCCTGTGGCGCTGTTGGTGAAGTAGGGAATTGAGCGATCGCTAGGGCCGTAATGTCCTCAGCGGCCTCTTGTAGCCCAAGCGATATCGGAAAAGTCTCAGCCTGCCATTCAGCCGCTTGATCGGCAAAATTGCAAGAATACAAACCACTGCCTGCTGTCGCCGCCCACATCACTTGGGTACCGGGCTGCTGCGCTAATGCGGCTACGCTCATCGGCAGCGGCAAATCAAGCGAATTTGCCAGCGTCTGATCGGGCTGTGAGCGAAAGCGGCGAGGCGTTTTTGACCCGGCGGGCAGGCTGCAAAAGCGAACATAGCCCGACTGCTGAAGCTGTGCCCACACCCGATCTGTAAACAGACTGTTGCTCGCTGAGAGTTCGCGCACCTGAGTACGGCCAAATACGGTGGTCATCTCAATGTTGACGTGGGCTCCGATGGCAGCGATCGCCTCATTCCCCTGCACGGCCAGCGAATTGGTTTCTTCGTCCCAGCCCTGATGCACTAAGCTGCCTGTGACTATCAGCGAGGGCACTGTCTCTGCTAATAGCAGCGGCCCGCTGATGCTACGCTCTAAGATTATTGCCAGCGCCTCATTGTCGTAAAGAAGCTGTGGCTGCTGAACGGCCTGTTTAAATATCTCGTATTCAGGTAAATCGCTCAGCGTAGCGTCTCCCGCTGTTGAGCTAGTTTCAAAAGCCTGCTGCAAACAGTTTAATACGGCCTCTAGCTGCTGCTGCGCTAGCCACCAAAGCCTGCCCATATTTTGTTCTGGGCTGCGGCGCGAGTCAAATCCAATTTTTACAATGCGCCGAATCAACAAACTCAAATACAGCCACAGTGCCATCAGCACAGCGCTATCTAGCCCATTGTTTTCAGCGCTTTCCTGCCGATTTAACCCCGATAGCAAGGCATCTATTCTGATAGCGTTAGGATTTTCTGCCACCGTTGGGGCGATTGTGCAATGCCTTATTTGCAACTGTTTGAGATGCCCTGCTAATAGGGTGAGATGACCTTCTAGCAGCAGCCCGTCTAAAACAAGCGTGCCGGGATTCTGCTGGGCGGTAGCGATGCCCCGCGCAAAAATATCGCCTAAAATATGGGGCCGCTGGCCGTTAGCGGCTATGATTGCTAGCTGTTTATTCGCTGGAACGTTAACTGCCATTGAGGTGTTATAAGTGCGGCTCTGGGTGAGCAAAATTACAGCTCGAACAATCTCCTTAGCGTCTGCTTCATTGTCTTCAAGCGTCCGATCAATTGTTTGGTCTGCTTGCCAGTCCAATACCTGTTGATTCCACTGGGCGATCGCCTCAGATAGCTCATTATCAGTTGCCACACGCCATACTAAAGAAGCGCCCGACATCGCCTCGGCAATCGATAGCCTGCGGTCGTACACGCCGCTGCCTACGTCACCACTAAAGCCATAGGCATAGCTCACTGCAAGCGACTGAGGCCGCTGACCAAAGCACCACAGCCGCCCTTTTTCAGGATCAACGGCAACCCGAGCGCCCGCTTTAGCAATGGGTGGACGCGCTGGCCAATGAGTGTTCTGTTGGTTTTCTATTAAAGATTCTATTTGAATGCACTCGGGAGATAGCTGCTCACCATCCAAGTAGATTTGGAAGGCGGGCCGCTGAGAGTTTAGATAGCGGTCGGCTTCGGGGTTTTGAGATTGTAAAGCGGTTAGACTTGCCTTGAGCTGTTGTACTTTCGCTCTCTTGCTGCTGAACTGCGAACTGCTGAACTGCGAAGCCTCAGACTGCTGTTCAATCTCTCTTTCAATCGCTCGTCGCCTTCTAAGGTTATCCAGCTCTTGCGCCAGCGCTGCCTGCCTTAAGGGAGCGGGTACGTTGATCTCTCGGGTGAGCTGAGTGATGTCTGTGGCGGTTTTTGGCGGATTGAACAAGGGCTCGCTAAAGCCCAGCGGGTCGAAAGTGTAGCCGCGATCGCCACACACAAGCCGCGCGCTACTCAAAGGCGTCACATAGCTGCTCAGCCGCCAAATAAACAGGCCAATAGTGGGCAGATTGTAGCGGCCTTCGGCTGAGTTGCGCACTTCTAATGTGTAAGAAGCCTGACGTTCAAAAGGGGTGCCGAGCATTTCTGGCTGTCGGCCCGCTCGCAGGTCAAGCGTTGTGTTTTGGCTGCGCTCATGGTTAATGTTTTGAGTGGTGGCCAGCAGTCGAAAAAATTCCACCGCGCGCGATCGCCATCCCGTAATGTCCTGCACTAGCTGTTCTAAAACGGGCACCGTACCCTTGCGCCGCCGATAGGCCAGCGTATTAGCGACATAGGCCCGCCGCTCCTGCTGGCCGTAGCGTCCGCCTTGAGCATATAGCTCACGCACATCTAACAAGTCGCCAATGTAGGGCACCATCCACTCGTCACAGGTTTCAATAAACCAGTTTTCGTACAGCCCTTCAACATCACGCTCTACAGTTTTAAACTCTTGTTCTAAAATAGCCAGCAGCGCCCGCAGGGGTTCGCCTTCAGCGCGATCGCGAATCCGATAAATAGCAGGCAGCAGCCCGTAGAGCCGCTCTTCACTCGCATTAAAAGAAGTCATAGTCTTTCTACCGCCTCCAACTCAATTCCGGTCGCGCTCAGCAGCAGCAGCTGCGCAGGTAAAATCTTGCTTTGTCCGTCCCAGCGAGCCACCTCTGCAGGTAGCTGATCGCGACGGTTTTTACTTTGTCCTACCCGATAAAGCGCATCGAGATCGACCGCCACCACGCCCTCTACCTGCTGAATCGCCGCGATCGCCTCAGACGCCGTTACCGCCTGTCCAAAATCTCTTTCATTAAAAGCAAACGTCGTTCTTAAAGACGTTTCTACCTGCGCCATCACCGTTTCTGGTAGGTAGCGCGCGTCAATCAACACCTTTGCAGCTAGGTTGAACTGCAAAATCTCACAAAAATCAATCTGCACCTGCTGAATTGGGTCACGGCTTTGATCAATGGCGGCGACTATCTGGCTGTACAGCGGCGCAGTTTCATCTAAGGGTTTGTACTGGCCTAGCTCATCACTTAAGCCTGCAATCGTGAGCTGAACCCACTGCACCCGGCGAGCTGTCCACACCGCTCGCGACTGCGCTTTGCCAATGCCGGGGTAGCCCCGCGCAAAGTCTTCAAAGTCCGAGAGTGACACAATTCGATCCAGCGTGCGCAAGGTTGCGGGCGCTTTGCGCCTGGCCGTTTGCATGGTTTCTGGCGGTGCGGCTCCGGTCGCGCTCAGCGGATTGTTGACTGCAACGACGCCCAGCGGCTTGGTTTTAAGCAGGCTCAGGCGCTCAGCAGCGACTTCACCTTCGGGGCCAATGCCGGTACGGTAGGTGGCCGTAATGTTCTCTATGCCAGAAGGCAGCCGCGTGCCAGAAATGCCGTCACCAAATGTAATATGGGGGGTGCCATTATCATCAAGTCGAACGAAGTAAACCGGATCGTTGTCTTTGCGGCCATACAAGGAGACCACCTCTTGCCAAAGAACACCGTTTACCCGCACGGCTAGAGAGCTGTTTGATCCGGTGCTGCTGGCCGTGTAGGTGAGGGGCGGCTGGTTGAGCGTAAAGCGTTGGTGCGATCGCCCACCCTCTCCACTGCCCAAGGTCTCTTCTACAGTTTCTCCTTGTGTCGCCACCGCTACGTTGGCGCTGATGGTTACCGTAGCAGGATCGTAGCTGTGCTGCAAGGGCGCTATCAGGGTCAAAATTGGCTGTCTTTGGTCTTCCGGCGGATAGTCAATCTGGCCTTTTTCACTTACCCAGGGATCGGTTTCGGCGGCGGGTAAAAAGGTGAGATCGGTGGGTGAGTGGGTGGTTAAGTGGCCGATAAATCCGCTGCGATCGCGTACCGTCCAAAGTCCGCCAGCTTCTAACGAGGGCACTCTTTTCACCTCCGCTACTGTGGTCACCACCTTAGACTGAGGCGGCCTCACAATATGCAGATAATCACCTAGCTGTAGCGGCACCGCATGGGTTCCTTCTAAATTGAGCAAAATGCCGGAACCCGCCGCTAGCAGCTCGCCAGATAGCTCATTGCGCAGCGGCAAAATTGTTTTCACTTCAGTATTGTCCAAGTTGCGACTATAGCTGTGCCATGCTGCGCTGTTGTCTTGATTCTCTGACTGGCTGTCTAATCGGCTATAAAAAATGCCTCTCATTTGCGTTCCTGTCCACAGTCGGTTGTCGGCGTCTTTTGCTAAGCAGCGAATCTCTAGATCGGTGAGCCCTTGCCGATGTTCTTGCCAGCGATCGCCCCCATCATCAGAGCGAAACACGCCGCTGCCAGCAGTTCCTGCAAAAATAACAGGCTCTCTTCCATCTGTTGCATCGTCTGTATCGTTGTTTATCTCGCCACTCAACTGATCGCCATCAAATAACAGGGCTGTCACATTCGGATTGGTCAATCCCGTGCCTAAACTAAAGGGCGTACCCGGCAGCAAATCGGGCTTAAAGGGCGTATTTATCTGGTATTGTGCTGGTTCACTATTTGGTTCGGCGTCAATGTTCTGTTGATCTCTCTGTTGATCTCTTTGGCGAACAATCTGTCGAACAATCTGTCGAATCTGACCCGAGGCTCTAATCGTATCGCCCTCAACCAGCGAAAATGACGCTGCTGTTACGGTGATTTGACTGCCGTTGCTTGCTAAAGCGCCTGAAATCTCTTTCCACTGGGGGAGCGATCGCCAGCTATTGCCGCCATTGTCAGAGCGAAAGAGCCCTTGCCGCAGCGTACCTGCCAATAGACACAAAGCTGTTGTTCCGACCTGTTTACGAATTGCTAAAGTCTGAATATCTACATTGGTCAGGCCCGTTGGTCGCCAGCGCTGAGTTTGGCGCTCGAACTGAAACACGCCTCTGGGCGATCGCACATCGCGCCCTACGCTCGTCGCCGCATACAGCGCTTCACCCTGCACCGCTAAGGCTCTAACATTAGGATGCAACAACCCCTGATGGGCAACTTCCCACTCACTTTCTCCTGCTTCTGGCCCAACCGCTAAAGCAAAAATGCCGTCCGCAGTGCCCGCATAGATAATATCCCCCTCATCTATAGCCAGCGCCTGTACAGACT
>JBARVS010000210.1:0-1545 GCA_049646385.1 Phormidesmis sp.
GCAAACACTCAGCCGGTAACGATATTGCTTGTCCCTGCCGCTGATGCTCAAGCTGATAGACCGGCTGGCCTAACACATCGACTGTCTGTGCCAGTACCCGAGTTTCTACCCCGTCTAGCGACCCACCCGGCATCACAATACGCACCCTCTGCCCTGCTAACAGCACCCTCTGCACAAAAGCTGTCCTGGGATGCCCCTTTTCGCCTTCTGTGACCGGCTCACTTGCCTGACTATCCGCCTCAGTCTCAGTTATCTCAGCAGCGGCGACCTCAATAGGCAGTTCAGCCTCTGATTTGACCGCTGCCTGTTTCCCTACCTCAGCCCCATTTTTATAGGTGTGCAGTTGAGCAAAAGCGTCACTGTATATACGAACCGCACACCTGAGAGTTAATAACTGGGTGTAGCAGTTTTTAGCCCGGTATTTTGGCTCAATAATTTGAGCGATTGGCGGCTCTGGAGAAAAAGAATTTACACCCTCCTCATTACCGCTAGAGAGACCTAGTACGCCAGCATGTTTGATGTAAGCCAGAATCTCTTCCTGGTATTTCTTCAAGGTGTGCCAGCTAAGGCCCTTATCAAAACAGTTTTTACTAATGCTGATGATGTAGTTAAACAGGTGGGTAATGCCGATGTTGGCATCTACACACATGCGGTCGAGGGCAGCAAAGATTCGAGTTTTGGCATCTCTAGCAACGTTTGCGTTGTGGTCAGAGCCGCCGACCTTGTGTTTCCAGACGCTTCTAAAATGCGACTCGGCCCAGCGCTTAGGCCAAGTGCCCTGCTCGATATCGCGTTTTGACTTGGGGCTGGCAAACTTCTCGTAGCCGGGGAGCTGAGGCGCAACGGCTTTGACCCAAGCAGCGAGGTCAGCGCTGTTGTTGAGACCGACATAGCGATCGCCGTAGTTGACCAGCTCACACATGATGTCATTGGACTGGCGGAAGTGCGTCCAGGCAATCGGCGGGATGACATGACCTGTGTGCGTGGTCTGGTTGCACAAGCGCTGTGGTCTGGAGACAGAGGGCAGTTCCACAGGTGTGGAAGGTAGTGTGATGGCGAGCTGGCCGGTGAGGGCTAGCTGTAGCGTCTGCTCGTCCTGGTGAGCCGCAGCGGTCTCCCAGCGGTCGAGGAAGTCTGTCTTGCAGTTGCTGATGGGGCAGAAGTCATTGTCGAGCAGGAAGGAACCGTTTTGAAGCGGTAGGCGATGGCCGTTGAACTCAGCATTGAATGACTTCTTGTTGGGAAACAGCTCGCACTGACCGCCCGCGATAGGAATACCGCTAGCGGTGAGGGCGCTGTGAGCGGTAGAAGCAAGCTGCCATGCGTTGACGGGTTCAAGTAGGGGGAAGTAGAGATGAATGCCGCCAGAGGTACTAGAGCGGACGATGAGATAGCGGCAGAGGCCGAGGCTCTCCATCACGGCGAGGATGGGCTGGAAGCCGCCGTTATCGGGATGGAAGGCGCTATGGATGTCGATGTCAATCATCAGATAGCGGGTGAGCTGTCCGAAGCGCTTGCCGATGATGTAGCCGCGCCGATAGTAAG
>JBARVS010000211.1:0-3333 GCA_049646385.1 Phormidesmis sp.
CGCCGAACTCGAACGACTCACGGACGATAAGCAGGCAACCTACGCCGACTATCTCCTCCTTGCGAAGGCATGGCAAGCCGTTAGGGGCAATATGCCAAAGAGCTATCACGCTGTCTTTGAAGATCGACTGCTGCGCTCGAAGTCTCTACGATGATACCCGATTTATCCGAGTAGAGCCCTGCTCATGGCAATGCGGGCTATGCGTCAACACAAACCCGCCTCCATTCCCGACTTACCCCAGATCATGAAAAATTGCAATTCTCAGGAGATTGACACCCAGCTACCCAAGATACAGAGTATCATCGCTCTCGTAGTGTCACAAGCGAGCGGCTACGGTGCTCGGGACGGTGACATTGAAGCGATGGACTTGCAAAGCAAAAGAGAAATCTACATAAAACGGGACAAAGCCCCAGAATTCATCGCTGATTGCATCGGTTGGAGCGACATTGTAGTCACTTATGACGACGGTACGACCTTCGATAGAACCACCCGTTTTGAGGCAGGCTATGGCGTTGTACTGACAATTCGCCCTGAAGATTGGGAAGAGTGGCTCTTAGGTTTCGAGCTAGTAGATAGAGAATATTGACCCCGACCACGTTGCCGCATTCCTAGCCGATTAGCAGCTTACCAATTAAGGTTTTTTCAGTTTTTGAGCGATCTAGACTTCGACCCCAGCTCTCGCCTTCTGTCGAATTGCTTGCTTGAGCTGAGCGGGCTTCATATTAGCGTGCTTTGCCAACCTAACCCCATCGGCTTTTGATAAGCCTTGGCTTTTCTGAGGCACTCCATCAACTGCATAGATCAGACCATTGGTCTGATGGCAAAGTACCTTAAGCTCTTCTTTCGCATTATTTATACGGCAGCGAACAGAGTAATTCTTGCCTTCAAGGGAGGTGATCTGCCCTTGATCTGTCCGCACCGAGCGCGTGAGTCCTGCTTGTTCAGCATTTTTGAGAAGCTTTTTGGCAATAGGAAGGATCTCAGACGCCCACTTTGTCTGCTGCTGGTTTCGTGCTAAAGCAATGGTATTTTCGACTTGAGCGCGAAGCGAGTCTGTGATCGTTAAGTTCGGCTGCGCCTCGTCTTGAGCGGTAAGAGCGGCTGTGATAGTTTGCGCTAGCTCTGCATTTCCAATATATTTTGCAGCTCTCTCCCCTTTCTCTACGAGTGCTCGCGTTACGGTTGTTTGAGGTGCCTGAATATTCCCAAAAGGCTGGTTCGCCACTGACTGGGCAGTGGCTATCTGCCTGTCTACTGGCGGATGGCTAGCAGGTTGCGATCGCTCTATTTTTCGAGGTGTTTCACTTTGAGATGCCGCTTCTTCAGAGGCTAGTAGATCAGGTATCGGTTCCGTCCGTTTTGATTCAGAAGGCAGCTGCATCTTCTCGGCAATAATCGCATCGAAGAGGGCATCTGTGTCCCCGTCGTAGTCTTCTATAAGCTGCTCTACATAGTCAATGTCTTCTAGGGAAGCGTTTCCATAGATGCTAGCTAACTCACTGTCGGCTGATTCCGATGCAGGCTCAAGAAATCCTTCAGGCTCCTGATTATTTTCTAGTGAGTTGTCAGTTCCTTCCGACTTTACTTGTTCTGGCAACGGCAGCGAAGGAGATAGGGGCTTATCTAAGCTCGCTTCCTGCTGCTTTCGAGCTTCAAATGCAAACCCTTGCTCTAGAATGTTCTTAGAAAACATGGCGGCAAACTCACGGTCGTAACCTCGTATCTCGCCGCCCGTCAGCGCATTCTGAACAGCCACTTCTTGAAAACGAAGGTGACCACTCTCTTTAATCCCAAATACCATCTCGCCATCATGAATGAGATCGCCATTTTGCTCGCGATAATGCGTGAGATAAAGCAGCCTATCGTTTACAACCATATGTGCCTCAACGACTAAAGGAAGATAAGGCTCATTCTCAATCCTCAAATGGAACGATTCACTACCCATCACCTTCTGCGCTAAACCGGCTTCATGCAGAAACTGGGAAACCTGTCTTTCCGCCGTAAACCTAAGTCGATGTGCTTCAGGCTTTTGAACTATTGGCTGCACCTCAGCTTGAGCCTCTGCTACAGGTGCGACTTCGGTTGCCTCTGTTGGCACCACCCGCAGCGCTTCATCAGGAGCCGCTTCTACGTCGCTTGTCTCACCCTCAACCGTCTGTGCCTCAAGCAGTTCCGCTTCAGGCTGTTGTTCAGGCAAAGCCTCTAATGGCTGATCCGGTAGCTCAAAAGGCATCGTCCGCTCATCGGTGCTGGCATTAAACGCCTCAGTTAGCTGCTGTCGCACTGCGTTCAGATCTGTCACATCAACAATAGGGGGCAATCCCTCGCGTCCTACAACACTCTCCACGGTGTCCGCCCACTTCAGTTCAGGAATTGTCAGCCCCAGCAGCTCACGCGCCGTTGACTGCTCTGTAAAGGCCGCGAGCCGATTACCTTTGCCCTTTATCAGATAACCCACGACATCTTCTAATCGTCCCTGCTCAAACTTTGCCTGCATCCGATCGCTGACGCTAGTAAACTCACTGCCGACCGCAGCCAGGAGATTCGGATCTAGATAAATATCTTTGCGCGTTTTACCCGTCAGAATAAAGAATTCTCCCGCTACGTTCTGCTTAAGCGTGATCGCTTCATCCGTTGTCTTAACGATGCCTGTGCCGTTAGTCGCTGCAATGAACGCCTCTACCTTCTCGGCATCCGGCAGAATAACCGGCGCGGCTTCCATCTCCTGCTGCGGATTAAACCCTTTGTCCATCAGCATGACAGGTTCCATCTGCCCGTTGCTCATGCTCGCTAGAATCAGCTTCCCCTGGCTTTGGTAAGGCGTGTCTGCGGCCCGTAGCAGGTTGCCTTTCAGAATGGTTCGCACTTCGCGATCGCCCATCTGCCTTCTATCAAATAGCTGATAAATATCGACATTGTTGCTATACATCCGAGCAGGGGCCACCGTAAAAGAATCAGGCGTTTCAACTGCGGGGTTGAGCTTAGAGAGCGGTAGCGCGATCTGACGCTGTTCATCGGCGATCGCAATAACCACCTCCCACCGCGACGGAATAGCCACATTCTCTTTAACCGGAACGCTCAGATCGCCAAACGTATCTAGCGCCTTTCCTCGCTTACGCACGTTAGAAATGACGCCATAGAACACCCGTCCGTTTTTTGCCGTCATCCGCACCGACTGCCCTGGCTTAAAGCGCTTAATTCTACTCAGGGTCGCGAGCTGTTTATCAGAGCGCTCTTCGAGTCTGTCTATTTTTCCTTGAAGCTTTTCAGGGTCAGGCTCTTGATGAGTATATTGCAGCTTCTTTTCAGCTAGATAACGCTCTGTAACCTGCT
>JBARVS010000212.1:0-6342 GCA_049646385.1 Phormidesmis sp.
TACTGCTGCAGGCGATCGCAAAAATGTTGAAGCGGCAGCCCTGCCATCTTATTTTCGCGGGTGCTGGCGAACCTATTTATGTTGAGAGTCTACGGCAGCTATCAGCTAAATTGAATATAAAAGATCACGTAACTTTCACCGACTTTGTGAGCGGATATGATAAAGATCTGTTGCTTCAAGGCTCAGATGTTTTTGCGCTACCCTCTCATTCTGAAAACTTCGGGATCGCCGTAGCGGAAGCACTCGCCTCTGGGCTGCCTGTGGTAATTACGCCTGGTGTTCAGATCTCATCGGAGATTCAGGTAGCGAATGCTGGCTTAATAGCTGAGGCCGATGCAGACCTATTCTCAAACGCGCTTTGTCAGGTTATTGGTCAGCCTGTATTACGCAGCCAAATGCGTGAAAATGGGCTACGTTTAGCAAGCAGTCGCTATTCATGGAGCACCATTGCTCAAGAGATCCTAGCGGCTTACGAAAATGTATTGTTCAAAAATGCATATTCAAAAAAGAAAGTTAGTTTTATTTGAGCAAAGTCAGCTTCATATGTTTTCTTCGCCTAGTTAGGTTAATGCCGTATGAAAACTATAAGTTTATCCGTGCCCTTAATATAGGTTCTGAAAAGCGTATGCATAACTGTAAAGAGCTATCTTTCAAATCCTTCTAGCTAATCATGGCCATCTATGGATGTGGGATTATAATTCTTTAGAGCATGAATTGCTTAAACTGGCTTCGTAGATATCCGCGAAGCCAAATTCAATGATTCAACTGATAAAGCATTCATAGATGTAGAAGATGCTTCTAGCTTTAAGAAAGCAGTAGCTGTTGAATGCAAACGAGGTATGGCTTTCTAGCTATCTTAGAAAGAAATGTACCAACGTAGCGTCTAATTTAAAAACTAAGGAAAGCGATCTGTGAAAGCTTCATACAATAGGGCTTTTAGGATAAGTCCTCTCTGAAGTTAAGTGCTGACGCTGCGTTAGTTCCAATCATCCATAGACACGAGCGTACTACGTCTCTTAAGACCCGAAGACCAGACTCCTCTCTTCTCTTTGAGGAAATTGCCACAGGGGTACAAACAATTCCTCTGCTACCAAAAACTAGAAAAGCGATCGCGCTTGCCCTTCTCATATGAAAATCCGAAGTCACCAAATACACATGCTCAATGCTTAGCTGCCGAAATACTCTCACCATCGTCGTAAAGTTGGTCACCGTGTCGGTTGCCCGATAGTCGAGATGCAGCCGAGAAAGCGATACCGTAGCATTACTGAAAATATCTTCTGTTGTTTGAGGCGGTGAACCCGTAGAAACCCATATTTCTAGCTCAGGATGCTGAAGCGCCAATTGAGCGGCAAACACTTCGCGATCGCTCCCCCCGCCCAGCACAAAAATCGCTTGCGGCGCTGGCGTACGTAACTTTACCCCCGTAAGCCTCGCAGGGATCATCCCTAAATAAAGCGCGATCGCTAGACCCAAACCCAGCGCAAAATAGCGAGCCTTTATAATTTTAGTCATTAACTGTAACTTCAACACAACTCATCACTATCTTCTCCACCGTAAACCCAGACTATATCCGTTTAAACACGACTGCATACTGTATATATGCAGGCTCGAAGCGTGATCGCATAAAACTTATGTGATTGACTTTTAATTGATTGTGCCACAGCCGCTTATTTTCCTGTTCATATCGGGAATATTAAATACGTAGGTAAAGTTAGAAACCTCACAATACGGAGCCATTAGCCATATCTGTAGGATGTAGTTGTCGCTCCTTTCTCATGCGAGCAGTCTGTTTTCGTAGCTATTTGTTAAAAAAATAACCATCAGATGTTTCGCAAAATTTTCAACCGCAAACTGCGATGTATCACACCAGTATATTCTCCAGGGTCTCACCAAAGTTCAGTACAAAGTTCGGTATAGAGGAATGCGGATTAGAGTTAAAGGTTATGTACTTTAAATTAAGCTGTTGCTCATGCTCCAGCAGCCAAAATTCCTTAAACTACTGACGTTTTCCCACACAGGAAAATAAAACATGACCATTTATTGGATCTACATAGCGACTTGTTTAATAGCTGTGATCGCAGTCTTAAGATTGACTCCTTTGGTAAAGGCAGCCGCCCTCAAGCTGAAAAAGCTAGATGCCCCTTGCGAGCGAAAAATTCATCAGCAGCCCATGGTTCGGCTAGGGGGTATTGCTATTTTTAGCGCTACCGTATTTTCTCTTTTTTGCATTGGGTCACTAGCTTGTGTAACTGATGTGCTCAAACATTTTACGCAAGAATCAGTTTCTACTATCTTTTTGCTCATAGCGGGCGGCAGTGGCTTCTTTTTAATTGGCTTAGCCGACGATCTGCTTGATTTATCTCCTTTTAATCGGCTATGGATGCAGGGGGCGATCGCTTCTTTAGTCTGGAGCTTTGGCATTCAAATCAATACGCTCACGATTCCAGGCATAGCAGAACCCATTTCCTTAGGCTGGCTCAGCCTGCCCATCACCGTCTTTTGGATAGCGGGCGTTGTTAATGCCATTAACTGGATAGATGGGCTAGATGGTCTGGCGACAGGCGTTTCTAGCATCGCCGTAGCTACACTGGTGGTACTAGGTATGGCTCTATCGCAGCCCGTTCTGGCCATAGTCGGCGCGGCGCTCTTAGGCAGCCTGCTAGGGTTTTTAGTTTACAACTACAGCCCTGCCACCATCTTCATGGGTGATGGCGGCTCGTACTTCATTGGCTTTATCTTAGCTAGCCTATGCATCGTTGGCTCACAGCACTTAAGTAGCCCCTTTGCAACGCTGCTACCGCTGATAGTTTTAGCGATTCCCTTAGGAGATATGACGTATGTCATTCTGTCGCGAATTTACCGTAAACAATCTCCTTTTAGCGCCGACAATTTGCACTTACATCACCGCCTGCTGAGGCAGGAGATGACTCATGAAACAGCTGTTTGGATCATCTATGTGCTGACGTTAGCAACTGGCAGCTTAGCCTTGGTTTTAGCAGGGCTCGCGGGTATGCTTACGCTTTTCACCGGGCTTGCAATTCTGCTGTGCTTTTTAGTCTGGCAAGTGAGTTCGGTAGCGATCCTCTTTCGTGAGTCTAACCAGCTATCTAAACAACCTTCACAACATCTCGCTAACCTTATCACCAGGAAAGACTTATGGTACTCGAAAAACCCCTAGCCCGGACGCTTCGAGTCCCGCAAAGTATCGGACTTGAGCGCATCCGTTCCAGCAGTATTAACTGGCAAAAAGCGTCAAGCTTACCCGACTCAAAGGCTTTACAGCTGCTGATTTTGACGCAGTTTTTCCCGCCTGACTTTGCCGCGACTGGTCAGCTCATTGAAGAGCTGGTGAAACAGCTGGATTACCAGGGGGTTGATGTCAGAGTATTTACCGGGCAACCGGGCTATGCGTTTGCCAATGAGAAGGCGACAAAAGCGCCGAAAGTAGAGAAAACGGGGCGCGTGTGGGTGAAGCGATCGCGCATGACCCAGCTATTTTCCCACCGCATCAGCGGTAAGGCCATCAGCGGCCTATTGTTTGCCCTGCGGGTAATTTTGCATTTAATCCGGCGAAGTCGAAGCTATGATGTGACGCTGGTGACTACCGCGCCGCCTTTTTTACCTGTAATTGCCTATCTCGCTAATGTGTTTTTGGGAGCGCGCTATGTTTGCTTGCTTTACGATCTGTATCCCGATATTGCTGTAGAGCTAGACGTGGTGAGCGATCGCCATCCTATTGCTAAGCTTTGGCGGCTGATTAATCGGCAGGTTTGGCGGCGGGCGGAGAATGTGATTGTCCTCAGTTCTTCGATGAAGCAAAGGGTGATTAGCCACTGCCCCGATATTGAAGATAAAGTATCGGTGATTCACAGCTGGGCAAACCCCGATAAGATTCTTCCCATTCAAAAAAGAGATAATTGGTTTGCTCAAGAACATAACCTAGTAGATCCTTTCGTGGTAATGTATTCGGGCAACATGGGCCGCTGTCACGATATAGATACCATTTTCGCAGCGGCTGAGCTGTTAAAAGACGAGCCTATTCAGTTCGTTTTTATTGGTGATGGGGCGAAGCGATCGCAGCTCATCGAATCCGTCTTGGCGGCTAAGCTCAACAATTTCTTGTTTTTACCCTATCAAGAAAAATCCGACTTACCCTATTCATTAACCGCCTGCGACCTCTCGCTGGTCAGCGTCTCTGAAGGAATGGAAAGCCTAGTTGCCCCTAGCAAGCTGTATCCTGCGATGGCGACCGGCAGACCCGTTGCAGCGGTTTGTCCGCCTAGCTCTTATCTAGGCTCGCTGTTAGACTCTGCCCAAGGGGGGACTGCTTTTGCCAATGGCGAGGCAAAGGCGCTTGCCGCATTCATTTGCGAGCTTTCGCAAAACCGATTCAAAGCCGAGCGACTAGGCAAATCGGGCCGACAATATGTACAGGCTAACTTTACGCCTGAGCGGGTTGCTAAGCAGTATTTACAGGTGCTAACGAAAGCCGCTGAGCGTTAGAACATATCTATAAATCTATGAGAAAAGCGCGGAAAGTTCTAAAAATGAGCTTTTCGCGCTTCTTCTATGCGCCAGATTTTGAATTTCTCAGTTAGCTAAAGGCATTGTTAGCTAAAGGCATCGTGGTTCTAGCCTACTAAATGAGCTTCTAAGAACCATAGGCGCTTGTCAATAGTACGAGAGATTTCAACATAGAGGTCGTTCGTGTCTTGATCGCCTAGCTCGTCGGCTTTATCGATACTCGTGCGCAGGTGCTTAGCGTAAGCCGCATAGCGATCGGCTAGGGCTGCGACATGCGCCATGCCACCTACCGCATCAAAGTCGTACTCAGGCAAAATAGATTCGCCCGCAGCAACCCGCACGGTTCCCATCGCAGTGCCCGCTAGCGCCGTGACTCGCTCAGCGACCATATCGCTGTATTCTTCTAATTCGCCTGCCATTTCATCAAACAAAAGGTGAAGCTGGTAGAAATCTTTACCTTTTACGTTCCAGTGAGCCTGTTTGGTTTGCGTACGCAAGTCGGTGGTTGCGGCTAATGTGCTGTTGAGCATTGCCACAATAGGCTGGCGTGTATCTAGCGACAGATCAATTCGAGTGGGATAAAAAGCAGATTGAGAGGTGGTCGTAACCATGAGAAGTTCTCCAGAGATAGAGGGAATCTGTAGCCTTTAGAGAAGCCTTTAGAGAAGTCGCTAGCGTCATCCTTTCACGCTTCGCTAGCTTTAGCTCAATCGTTCATAGTTTTGAAAGATTCAGCAGATGAAGCATCATCTTAAGTAAAAGCGGTGGCTTTGCTCCCTCGTTGGTTCTTATATTGTACTCGTAATGACTACGCTTTAGCAAGCTTTTCTCAAAGCAATCGTTCGGTAAGCGCTACCTGCTGAACATGTTCTAAGCGCTGGTTATGGCGCTACAATGGCCGATGTAAATACTACTGAATTATAAAAGCTCACTTAACGACACCGAAGCCTTTATGACTGCTGCTGCGCCTGCAAAAACATCTGCCAAAGCCAAGTATGAAGCCGTGATTGGCTTGGAAACTCACTGTCAGCTAAGTACCCAGACTAAGATTTTCTCGGCTAGCTCGGCAGCTTTCGGGGCTGATCCTAATACTTATATTGATCCGGTGACGATGGGTTTGCCCGGTGTGCTGCCCGTGCTCAATGAAAAAGTATTAGAGTACGCGGTGAAAGCGGGTCTTGCCTTGAACTGTCAAATTGCGCCCTACAGCAAGTTTGATCGCAAGCAGTATTTTTACCCTGACCTGCCGAAAAACTATCAAATTTCTCAGTTCGACCTGCCAATTGCTGAGCATGGCTGGCTAGAAATTGAGGTCTTAAAAGACGGCGAACCTAATCGCAAGCGCATCGGCGTTACCCGCCTGCATATGGAAGAAGACGCAGGCAAGCTGGTTCACGCGGGCAGTGATTTGGCGGGCTCGGCCTATTCTTTGGTGGACTATAACCGGGCAGGGGTGCCTTTGGTGGAAATTGTCTCTGAGCCGGATATTCGCTCAGGGGAAGAAGCGGCGGCCTATGCAGCGGAAATTCGGCGGATTATCCGCTATTTGGGGGTGGGCGATGGCAATATGCAGGAAGGATCGCTGCGCTGCGATGTAAATGTTTCGGTGCGTCCGTTGGGCCAGGAAGCGTTTGGCACCAAGGTCGAAATCAAAAATATGAATAGCTTTAGCGCGATCGCCAAAGCTATTGACTATGAGATAGCGCGTCAAATTGCTGCGGTAGAGGCTGATGAGCCGATTTATCAGGAGACTCGCCTGTGGGAAGAAGGCACCGGGCGCACCAAAAGTATGCGCCTCAAAGAAGGCTCTAGCGACTA
>JBARVS010000213.1:0-2820 GCA_049646385.1 Phormidesmis sp.
GTGATGCACCCGCTTATAGTCTGCTGCGCCTAAAATAGGATGACCCGCCTGATCTCCCTAGCGGCACTCATCAATCAGCGGCTGCGGATGCTCAATGCGAAAGCCCACCGAAAACGGCTTTGGCTCAATATATACGCCCTGCTCATGCAGCATTTCAAACGTGTCGCGGGCGCGATGACCCACGGCGAGGATGACGCGATCGCTCGCAATAAACTCTCCGTCTTCTAAAGTTACGCCTTTTACCTGCTGATTCTCTCCGTTGTTCTCTATGGCAATCTTTTCCACTCGACTTTGAAAGCGAATTTCACCGCCCAAAGAGAGTATCTGATTGCGAATGTTTTCAACAATTTTTACCAGCCGATAGGTGCCGATATGGGGCTTACTAATGAACAGTATTTCTGGCACGGCTCCGTTGTTTACCAGCTCGGTGAGCACCTTGCGCCCGTGATGATCGTTGTCTTTAATGCGGCTGTATAGCTTGCCATCGGAGAAGGTGCCTGCGCCGCCTTCGCCAAACTGCGCGTTGGACTCGGGGTTGAACTTGCGCTTGCTCCAAAAGCCGAAGGTGTCTTGCGATCGCTCATGCACCGCCTTTCCTCTCTCCAGCACGATAGGCCGAAACCCCATTTGGGCCAGCAGCAGCGCCGCGAACATACCACAGGGGCCAATGCCAATAACGATAGGGCGATTTTTAAGGTCATTAGGCGCTTTAGCAACGTAGCGGTAAGACGTATCGGGTGTCGGTAAAACGCGGCGATCCGTTTTGAACTGTTTGAGCAACTGTTTTTGTCGGGGCGTGTTCACATCTAGCGTGTACACTAGCGAAATCGCCTCTCGCTTACGGGCATCGTAGCTGCGCTTGAAGATAGAAAAGCTGCTTAGCTCGTGAGAAGCAATTTTTAGCTTTTGAAGAATCGCTGAGCGCAGGTCTGCTTCAGTGTGATCGAGGGGTAGCTTAACTTCGGTGAGGCGCAGCATGGGCAAAGATAGTTCACTCTCTTATAGTAGGCCGTAGCCTCTATAGATTATAGGTTCGACGACTAAAGAATGCCGCGTAAATTTAGCTCAAATCCTGGCAAAACATCTTCGCCCGATAGCGCTGAAGGATCTGGCACAATTTTCGCGCCTTGGGGCCGATAAATCTCGATCTGTCTGTCTTTACGATTGATTAGCCAGCCAAGGCGAGTACCATTGTCAATATACTCTTGCATCTTGAGCCGTAGCGGTTGCAATCTGTCGCTGCTGGAGCGCAGCTCAATCACAAAGTCTGGACAAATAGGTGGAAACTTCTCTTTTTGCTCCAGCGTTAGCGCATTCCACCGAGCCAGGGCTAGCCAAGATGCATCGGGTGAACGGTCGGCCCCATTGGGTAGTTTGAACCCGCTGGAAGAGTCGAACACTATCCCAAGCCCTGAGCGCTGATTCCACATCCAAAGCTGAGCATTGAGACTGGAATTTCGCGTTCCAGTTTCTCCACCTGTAGGCGGCTTGAGGATAAGTTCTCCCTTAGCGGTGCGTTCAATTCTTAAGTCGGGGTTGGCCAGACATAGCTCATAAAACTGGTCGTCTGAAAGCTGGGTTGAGGTTGGAAATTGCAGGGTTAGCGCATCCATACGGCTACTCGGCGAGGCAATGAGGCAATAGAGTTAGCTTAGCTGACTTGACTTACTTGCCGATGCAGAAGCGGCTGAAGATTTCATCGAGCATTGATTCGGTCATTTCTTCGCCCGTGACTTCGCCGAGCGCATGAATGGCCAAGCGCAGGTCGATTGTCCAAAAGTCTAGCGGTAGTTCGTCGTTAATGGTGGCTTGAACCTGAATTAACGCAGTTTCGGCTCGAAGAAGGGCAGCCGCCTGCCGCTGGTTGATGGCGATGTCGGTGTCGGCGGCGGTAAGGTTGCCTGTGTGAACCGCGCTGAGTATGGCTTGTTCTAACGCTTCGATGCCTCTTGACTGGGCTTTGGCATGGGCAGCGGCGGTGTAGACGGTGGGAGAGTGAGGAACTGTGAGATTAGGAGAGTGAGGAAGCAGGTCTGTTTTATTAATAACGAGAATGTGGGGTTTGTGTTCGATTTGTTCGTAAAGGGTCTGCTCGGATGCTTCCCAGCCGAGGGTGGCGTCTAAAACAAGAAGAACCAAATCGGCAGACTGAGCGGCTAACTGAGAGCGGGCGATGCCAATCTTTTCGACTTCATCGGCTGACTCGCGAATGCCTGCGGTGTCTAGCACCTGAATGGGAATGCCGCCAACGATGAGCTGGGATTCGACGACATCGCGAGTGGTGCCGGGTAGGTTTGTGACGATCGCGCGATCGCTCCGACTCCAGGCATTGAGCAGGCTAGATTTGCCCACGTTAGGCTGACCGATAATGGCGACCTTGAGCCCCGAGCGCAGCAGCTCACCCTGGCGGGCGGTGGTGAGGATGTGAGTGATTTGGCTCAGGATGGTTTGAAGCTGCGATCGCACCCCGGCTTCATCAATTGGTGGCAAATCATCGGCAAAGTCTACTCTGGCCTCGATTTCTGCTAGCAGGTCTAAACACTGGCTGCGCAGCGTGCGAATGGCTCCGGCTAACTTGCCACGAATGCCCATCAGCGCACTTTGAGCGGCCTGCGGCGACTGCGCCCCGACCAAATCAGAAATGCTTTCAGCCTGAGTTAAATCGAGGCGTCCATTTAAAAAAGCTCGCAGCGTAAATTCTCCGGGCTGAGCGAGCCTAGCGCCCTGCTGCAAACAGAGCTGTAATACCTGCTGCACGGCCATAATGCCGCCGTGACAGTGAAACTCCACCACGTCTTCACGGGTGTAAGAGCGCGGAGA
>JBARVS010000214.1:0-12820 GCA_049646385.1 Phormidesmis sp.
GTTGATCCGCAAGCGCTCTATCGTCGAGACGGTGATTGACCAGCTCAAGAACATCTCACAGATAGAGCATTCTCGACACCGCAGCCCAGTAAACTGCTGGGTCAACATCATTTGTGGCTTAATTGCCGATTGTCATCAGCCTAGAAAGCCTGGACTTCATCTAGAGTGGGCGTTGCCGCCTGCGGCTTAACCCGAACTGACGTTGAGTTAGCTGACTGAAGAAGATTCTCTGACGGCAATTGGCTGACCCAAAAAGCCCATTGCCTCTTCACACCAGGCAACCCAGGCAAGCTGCTGACGAATGCCCGCCCGCAGCGCCAAATACTGAAACTGATTTTCGCGGGTGAGTTCGGGCAGCAGGGCATACTGCTTAGAAAGCAGCTGATAAATTTTGAGCTTGTCTTTATGCTGGTCGTAATAGGCTTGCAGCGTTTGCACCAGCGTGTCGGTTGGCACCGTGTGGCCCACCGATAGCTTAATCAGCAAGTCAGACTTCAAAGGAGAAATATCGTCCGACTCGGCAATCCACTGCTGTAGGTGCTGTCGGCCTGCGTCGGTGATGGTATAAAACTTTTTGGTAGGTCGATTTTCCTGCTCAATTTTTTCAGCCGACAGATGTTCGTCGGCTTCGAGCTTGGCTAGCGCCTTATAAATTTGCTGGTGGCTGGCGCTCCAAAAGCACTCAACCGACTGATTAAAGCGTTTTACTAGGTCGTAACCACTGCTAGGCTGGTTGACTACAGCCGCTAAAATCGCATAAGAAAGCGCCATACTCTGACCTGAGAATATTCACCTATAGACATAATAAGCGATCGCGCTTTAGATCTTATAAAAGCGGACAAAGAGCACGACTAGCTATGACCACGGTTCCTGAAGACGACGTTTCGCGGCCTCAAAACCATCTCGGCTCAATTTTTGTCAACGGTGAAAAATATCCGCTGCCAGATTTGGTAATTGAAAATATTGAGAAGGTGATTGGCCTGCAAGCCAACCAGGAGCGCAATGTGCCTGTACATGAGCGAGTTTTGGCACAGGTGGCAGATGCCTGTGGCCGCTCTCGCTTTTTGTATTTTCAGCTAGTGGTGTTTGCGTCGTGGTGGGTGTACAGCCGAATGGCAGAAGCAGGGCTATTTGATTCAGAGCTGCCGCTGTTTAGGTTTCAAGATCAGGGCATTGATGTGGCTTCGCTGCTGATTGCAACGGGGGTGCTGGTGCGTCAAAGTCAGCAAAACAAAATTTCGGAGCAGCGATCGCACCTCATGCTGCAAGTCAATTTGCTGAACGAACAAAAAATTGCCAAAGTCATTAAGCTCCTAGAAGAACTGCGAACCGATCTGCCAGATGTTCAAAATCGCTATGACTGGGAGGCAAGCGAAATGCAGCACTCTACCGATCCGCAGGTGGTGCTCAACATTTTGCAAGAGAACTTAGAGCATATGACGGAGCAAGAAGATGAGTAGCGCATCCGTTAGTCCGGTGTGTTTACGCCCCAAGTGCCGAAATATCTAGCCCGCTTTCACCTTGAAAAAACTTGCCCAGCCGCTGCTTAATCCGTTCTGCGCCGCCTGCTACATTAGATTCAATATTCAGCGGTAGCACCGGGTCGTGCAGCGATCGCCGCAGCAAAAACCAGCCGTCTTCATCGGGCGCGGTGCAGGCCACGCGAAGGCCCTCATAGTTATTAGGCACCACCTGCCAGCCTGCCTGCTGTGCAACAAACTTACGCAGCGACTCAATTACAGCATTTCCACAGCCCCCAAAGTCTGCAGCCAAAATCTTCAGCCGATACTCTTCACTTTCAGCAGGTTCTTGCAAATCAGCAATCAAGTCGGTCAGCACTTTGCCCGACTGCTTGGCCAACGCAAGCTCCACCAGCAGCTTGCTCACCAGGTAAGCCCCGTCGTCTAAAAAATAGTTTTCCTTCATTGCCCCGTGGCCCGAGGTTTCAATCGCTAGCCATGACGCCTGACCTGACTGGTTGAGCCGCACTGCCTCATTAATTACATTTTTGTAGCCGCGCTTAAACCGATGATGCACACCGCCCAAACCTGCAATGAATGCAGCTAGCCCGTCAGAGGTAATGGAGTCAGTCACGATGGTAGAGCCGGGATGCTCGCGCAAGACCACCGCCGCAATCAGGGCAATCAGCCGATTGCGATTCAGCTCATTGCCCTGCGAATCTACTGCCGCCGAGCGATCTACGTCGGTATCAAAAATGATGCCAAAGTCCGCGTGATGCTTCAGCACGGCCTGCCGAATAGCTGCCATCGCCGCCTCGTTCTCTGGGTTGGGAACGTGGTTGGGAAAGGTGCCATCGGGCTCTAAAAACTGACTGCCGCTAATGTCAGCGCCCAGCGGCTCTAACACTTGGCCCGCATAAAATCCACCCGCTCCGTTGCCAGCATCTACGACAATGTGCAATCCCTGTAGGGGCTGGTCGTAATGCTCTGGGTGATTGACTGCCTTGCGAATCTGCCGCACTAGCCCGTCGCAGTACACCGAGATAAAGTCTTGTGAGACGATTTCTCCTTTATGGGCTGCGGTTGAAAAGTGGTTGTCACTTGCCAGGGTCAAAATAGCGGTGATGTCGGGCTTGTTTAAGCCGCCTTGAGCCGTGAAGAATTTGAGCCCGTTGCGGTTAAAAGGCAAATGGCTGGCCGTGAGCATAATCGCGCCGTCGTATTCGTAGCCTGACGCAACGGTACTTATGAACATAGCGGGGGTGGAGGCGATCGCCACATCCACTACATTCGCCCCTATCACCCTCATGCCATCTGCGAGGCCCGCCATCAGCGCTGGCCCCGAAATTCGGCTATCGCGCCCGACTGATACGACCAGATCGCTCGCCGCTTTACCCTGCTGATTGGCCAGCCAGGTCACAAACGCCTGTCCTAACCTAAAAGCCACCGCTGGCGTCAAATTCACCGATTCATCGGCCACCCCTTCTAACGCCACGCCTCGAATGTCCGAACCGTTTTGCAGCCGCTGCCAAGCTTGAGGCCGCTCTAAAGAGGGTTCTATCGGCATATTGCTTGTCTCACTACATAACCACTAAGTTTCCAACCTAGCATTTCTCGTGATATTACCAATACGCGGCTTATATACCCGTTCAACGTAAGCTTTTTCGGCAAAGCCACAGGCCACGACCATCGCCACTGTCATCAGCACAAATAGCGGCGTAATGTAAGCGGGCGGCAGGGCTAGGATGTCTTCGACGAGCCAAGTATGAATGGCAAAAATAGGACGATGGAACAGGTAGATGAAATAAGCCCCAGCCGCGATAAATGCTAGCCCATCGACTACCCACTGAAGCTGCGGTGAGCGCACCACAAAGCGCATGAAGCACAGCGAAGCAACCAGCGCAAAAGCGATTAGAGCAAACGTAGATAAAATCGGCCCGATGAAGAACGCTGTGTTATCACCTTTCCAATGGTCATAAATGACCGCGCCACCCCACACTTTCATATAAGCCATGTAGAGCGCTACGAAGCCGATTAGTGAAACAATTCCCCACTTCTTTTTAAGGAGCGGAGTGAGGAGCCCAGCGCGCCTAGCAATGAGGCCAGCAATAAAGATGGGGAAGAAAGCAAAGAATCGGATGTCAATGATATTGAAAAAGTAGCGAAGGGCGATCGCACATCCCATAATCAAAAGCGTGCAGCGGATAATGTATCGGGTTTGATCTTTGCGAGCCAGCAGCAGGGGGAAAACTGCGTACATCGGCAGCAAAAGACCGATGTACCAGAGGGTAAAAATATGAGCGTACTGTGGAGAGAACAGCCCCTGCAAACCAAGAATATGAACAATCGTGTTGATTGAGATAAGATCAAAAGGTATCGAGCGATGCACGCGAAAAACGCCGAATACCAGGAAGAAAACCGCCAGCGCGATGAGATAGGGAACATAGACTCTCCACAGGCGACGCTGCACATATTGCCTGAGCGAGAATTCTTTTTTTCTGAGCCAGCCATGCTCAAGGCCATAGCCAGTGATAAAAGCAAAAGCCCCTAGCCCAACCGCAATAAACCCATGCTTGCTATAGGCTAACACCGGATTATCGCCGATGTAGTCAGCCGTGTGTGTGAGCACCACTAGCAAAATGGCAACGCCTCGAAGCAAGTCAAGCTCGGGGACTCTATCTTTATCCATGGGGGTACCTGGGTAGTCGCACTTTTGTTAGTAGTCGCACTTTTGTTAATTGTTACCAGCTAGCTCGACGGCTGAAGTTAACCCGGCGATCGCTCGTCGTGTTTATGGTTACCGCTGTCTCAGTGTTTTTGCGGTCATGCCGCCATCTTAGCCAACGGGTTAGCTAACGCAGATGATTTGAGCGTTTCTTATCGATAACGTCAAGCTTGTTAAGCTTTCAAAAAGACAGCAGAAGCTCTCCTGCGATCGCAGCCCAGGCATAGCTTTGGCTGTTGGCTCACAAAAAGAGCTTTGCTAAAGGTTGATAGAAAAGATAGCTGATATCGACTGATGCCGATGAAAATCCTAGCCGCCGTAGTTCCAGCCAGTATCTTCTAATAGAAGCGGATTGCCTTCGCGGTGCTCACCTGCGCCAACGACTTCGCCAACAAATACCGTATGGTCACCTTGCTCTACAGTGCCCACAACTTTGCACTCTACGTAGCCCAAAGCATCTTTGATAATTGGGCAGCCAGTTTCTTCGCCTAAATAAAACTCAATGTCTTCAAACTTGTTGCCGGTGCGTCTGAGCGGCTTGAAGAAGTTTTGAGCAATTTCTTTTTGGTTGGCTTCTAAAATGCTGAGCGTGAAGACGCCGCTGGCTTTGGCCATAGCGTGAGAAGTAGAGTCGGCCTTGATGCAGCAGACGAGCTGCGGCGGTGTGAATGAAGACTGCATCACCCAGCTAGCCGTAAAGCCGTTGACATCGTCTCCATCTTTGACGCCGCAGATGTAGAGCCCGTGAGGGATTTTACGGAGCATTGTTTTTTTGGCGGCTTCGTTGAGCATGATGAAATTCCTGGTTATTGAGTGCTAGGTCAGTCTATGCCAACGGGTAGAGCGCGAGGATCTATCTTCAGTTACAACCTGACTCGTTAGCGCCTGATTGCTAGCACCTGATTGCTAGCGCCTGATTGCTAGCACCTGATTGCTAGCACTTATTTTTTGGCGATGCCTGCGGCGCGGGCGACTTCTTTGACAGCAGCGGCTACGGCGGGGGCAACGCGCGGGTCAAACACGGAGGGCATGATGTTGTTAGGGCCGATTTCGGCGTCGGGAATGAGAGCCGCGATCGCCCGCCCCGCCGCCAGAAACATATCAGTGGTGATCGCCTGCGCTCGACAGTCTATTGCGCCGCGAATTACGCCTGGAAAGGCCAGCACGTTGTTAATTTGGTTGGGATAATCGCTGCGCCCGGTTGCCATTACAGCCGCGATATTGCGCAAAAGCTCGGGCTGAATTTCAGGAATGGGGTTGGCCATCGCAAACACAATCGGCTGCTCGGCCATTGATTGCACCATTTCTACGCTGACGACACCCGGTGCGCTCACGCCCATGAATACATCGGCGTCTTTCATCGCGTCGGCTAAGGTGCCTGATTGGGATACGGCAAAGGCTTGCTTGTTGGGCGTGAGGTCGGTGCGATCGCCCCCAATAATCCCTTTACTGTCGCAAATCGTCAGCCTTTGCACCCCGGCCTCTTGAAACAGCCGGCCCATCGAGAGCCCTGCTGCGCCTGCGCCATTGATCACCAGGTGAATGTCGCCTATTTTTTTATTCACTACCTTTAGCGCGTTCATCAGCGCCGCTAGGCTCACAATTGCCGTACCGTGCTGATCGTCATGAAAAATAGGAATCTCTAGCTCGTCTTGCAGCCGCTTTTCAATTTCAAAGCAGCGCGGCGCGCCGATGTCTTCTAAGTTCACTGCGCCAAATACGGGCGCAATCCGCTTCACCGTCTCAATAATTTCCTCGGTGTCCTGCGTGTCTAGGCAAATGGGGAAAGCATCTAGGCCCGCAAACTCTTTGAACAGCATGGCCTTACCTTCCATCACGGGCATGGAGGCGGCTGCGCCCAAGTTCCCGAGTCCTAAAACCGCGCTGCCGTCGCTGACAATCGCGACCGTGTTGCCTTTAATCGTCAGGTCGTAAACGCGCTCGGGATGCTTGGCAATTTCGACGCACACGCGCCCTACGCCGGGGGTGTAGGCCATTGCCAAATCGTCTTGCTCGCGCAGCGGAATTTTGGCAACAACGCGCAGCTTGCCGCCTCTGTGCAGGGCAAAGGTGCGATCATACACTTCTAATACTTCAACGGTGGAGAGCGATCGCACTGCCGCCTCAATTGCCGCCGCATCCTCGGTACTCGCCGCATCTACGGCAATTTCGCGAATGATATACTCACGGGTTTTCTCAACGACTTCGATATTACCTAAGTTGCCGCCCGCTGTGGCGATCGCCTCTATCACCGCCGATAGCTGGCTCACCTGATTTGGCAGCTTGATACGGAGCGTTAAACTATAGCTAGGATTTGGCGTCAAACTGACCATAAGGTGGTGAAGAAGATAGTGAAGGATGAAAGAAATGGTGAATGATGAGTAAAAGGGTATCCCTTTTTCAACCGCTTCGAGCAGATCAGCTGTGAGAAGATCCACACAATAGCGCTGTCCATTCATCCTCATTTCCCATGCCTACTCTTTACGCTGAAATCGACATCAACGCGCCCCAAAGCGTCGTTTGGGATGCCCTTGTTCGCAAAGACCAGTGGCGGTTTTGGAATACCTTTTTGTACGACTGTGACCCCGGCCTGCCCATGGCGCGAGGCAGCGAGATATTTTTGTCAATGCAGCGGCTAGAAGGCGATGAGGAAACTGAGTTTCAGCCCTTGATTACGATGATGCGATCGCCCTATGTCATTCGCTGGGTCTCTACGATTCCAGGGCTGCGCAGCGAGCATATGTTCGAGCTACGCGAAACGGTACCCGGTCGCACCCGCTATCTGCATCGAGAAACCTTTTCAGGCATTCTTTCTAAAGTATTTTTGCCCTTTATCCGTCAGGACGAGCGCCAGGGAATCAGACGCATGGCCCAACAGCTCAAAATGCATGTAGAGAGCAACCTTTTGGGCAATCCGCCGCCGCGATATGGAGACGATGAGCGCAGCTATAGGCCAGATCAAGGGAGCAACTATCGCGATCAACCCTACGATCAGCCCAATGGTCGGCCCAGCTATGAGCGGCCTAACTATGAACGGCCCTATGATGATCGATCTTATGGCGATCGCCCTTATGACGATCGCGGCTACAACGGCCCCCCTCACAACGGTAGGAATGACTACCCTCGCGATGACTACCCCGGCGACTACAAAGGTAGACCTCGTCGCCGATAGGTTTTATGGGGAGCCTGCTTAAGCACCAAACCCACTGCATAGCGTTTGGTCACGCCGTTACTGAGTGCGATCGCGCCGTTACTGAGTGCGATCGTGTCTTTACTAAGTTTGATCGCGCCGTTACTGAGTGCGATCGCCCTAGTGCAGCGTTTGATCGCGTTTTTTTAGACTGCTGCGACGCCAGTGTTCGAGCCGAGCCGCCGATGGCTCAAAGCGGGCTAAACGATAGCTGATAGCGATAGAGGGCAACGGGCTTATCTTTGGCCTTAAAGTAGTTAGGATCTTGAGGCGAGAGATAAATCGCGGTGATTTGGTCTGCGCCGATCGGGAAATTAGGATCCGAGCGCTTGTGATAAATCGTCGTGTTCTCTACTTCGTTGAGATACACCGTAGATTCATTATTCGCGTTTTTAGGATTGCGAAAATACTGCTGAAAAACTTCGCTCGTCGCAAACATACCCGAGCTAGGCGTTTCTACAATACGACCCGTGACCATAGAAACTAGCTGCTGATTGTCTTTTAAAAAAGTAACCTGGCGATTAGGGTCGTCAGGGTCAGCTTTAACCGCTTTTACCCAGTCAGCACCCAAGTAGGCACGAGCCAAGTTCAGCCCATTAAAAGCGCGGTCTGAAACGATCTGCACCTCATCTTCCTGGTCGTTAGTCAAAGGCCGATTCAAAAAGCTCCCCTTAGAAACTTTCACAGGCACAAAGCGAATCGTCGCCGGAATAGGCTTATATAAAAACTGACGATTGCCCTCAAATCCCGGCGTAAGAATATCAGGAGCCATCGGCGCAACCATATCAATCAGCGTTGAGGTCATCCGCCAGGTGCCTGCCATCCACTGAGGATACGCCAGGTCACCATCAGAGACTTGCACCGCTGGTTTGCCCTCCCAGTTAGGAAACGCCTGCTGGCGCTCCCGTAGCGTTTCAGCAGCGGCGCCGGCGCTACAGGTAAGCCACACCAATAGCAGCAGCCCTAGCCACAGCGAATTGCGCCGAATGCGCTTCCACAGCAGCTGTGTTGTGGGGATGGAATGATCGGAAAACTGCCTGTTCTTAGGCTTCATTGCCTCAGCCACCGCTTAAAGTAATATCTCGACTGGCAAGATGCTTTTAAGCTTAGCGCGTAGGCTGCGCTCTACGGCTCCTGCATCTCCTCGCTGAGGCGAGGGGTAGACTTTCGTTGCTCAGCCGGGGCCAAATTCATCAGCGAGTCTAGCTGCCAGTATTCGTTAGTGCTAGAGGTCGTGCTACCTACGCTGCGAACCGTACCTAAATAGCTTTTAGCCTGTTGAAAGAACGGATCGTCAGGGGGGATTTGTAGCCATTTGCTAGCCAGGGCGTAGACGAGAGAAAGCGTAGAGCCCGCGTTGAGGTAGCTATAGCCGTTGTTAGGACTTGCTAGCGGGCGAGTGGCATTAAGGAAGGTGGAATGTTCGGTTACGGGCTTAAAGTCGGGGACGTTTAGCAGGTGGGCCATCGCGCCTGCCCCAGAGGTGATGATGACGGTGTCCTCGGCAATCCAGCTATGGCTGAGGTAGCTGATGGTCGTGCCTGATTTAGCAGGGTCTGAGCTGAAGCCTGAGTTGAAGCTAGGAGCCTGCCAGCTAACGGCTGAGGTGTTGTTGATGGTTGTGCTAGTCGTAGTGATAAAGCTGCCAACTAAGCTATCTATTGTGTCCAATGTGGTTTGAGCGGTGGGGCGATCGCTCGTTTGAATCGCTATGCCAATCTCTACGCCTGTACCCGGTGCAAAGCTATTAATCGCGCCCTCGCTGCTCGGGAAAAAGAACAGCACAAACTCACGATCCATCCAGCCCAGTAGCTCTGTGTCCAAATCCAAGCCCGTCGCGAGCGAAACCACGCTGCGGGCCTGCTCCAAAAAGCTGCTAGTGAACTCATTGATCGATAGGTTTGCGGCGATTTGCTGCCACAGCCCAGCGATATCACGACCGCTGCCAAGTGAATAGGCAGGCGCAGGAACAAACGCCAGGACTGAGTTAGCATAAGGAAACTCGGGGGTAGCTTGGCTGCGAATCAAATCATTGCCATACACTCTGCCCTGCAGCCTCAGCCCTTCTGACTGCGGATAGAGCAAAATATCCATGGTCGTTCCGGCTAAGGCTTTAGCGGCCAGTGCCCGAGTCGCTTGAGAGGTGCCCAGCGGAGAAGGTGGCGTAGGCACAGAGGGAAACCCCAATCCGCCCAATCCTCCAGGCAACCTTGGCATACCGGGTACGCCAGGTAAAACGCTGCCATCAAGATTGTACTTAGTGACCTCTGAGAGATTGCCGTAAACGCGAGCAACCGCGCCTTCGGTTTGGCCGTATTGCGATCTTAAAAACAGCTCGCTATTGACTAGCCTTGGCGTGTTGAACTGGCCATAGTCTAAAAGCGTTTTGATCGTGCTTGGCTCGGTTGAAAAGATTAGATAGCCGTCTATTTTGGCGATCGCATAGCCCGGTACTGTGTAAGTGTCGTAGTCTCGCTCAGGTTCAAAGTCTCCTGGCAACGGCATTGAGCCCTCTGAGCTAGTGGCTTTAAGGTGTGCGATCGCTTGTGCTTCAGGCTTGACGGACGCTTTTGCCTGCGCTTTTGCCTGCGCTTTTGACGGTCGTTCTATTCGCTCGTGAGGCACCTCGGGCAGGTGTTGCCAGTTATCGCTACCATCTTTGTCGTCGTAGCTTTCGGTGCGCTCTGGCCATACCCATAGCTCAGCGCCTAAGTAAGTGCTCTTCTCAGGGGCTTCTGGTCTGGAGGCTTCTAGCTTTTCTATGAAAGGAGCGATCGCGGCTTCATTGGCAATCGGCACTACAACATACGTTTCGGCGGCAACATCGGTAACGGCGATGCTGCCAGGGGTGGTATCGGGTAGGGTGGCGATCGCAATTTTCTCCCCAATCCACGGCTCAATGTCGGCGGCATAGTCAGCCCCGGGCGGGGCAAAAAATATTCCCGCAGGACTCCCTACATTCGCAAAACCGCCCGTCAGATCAGCAATTTTGGCAAACAGCTCAAACTGCTCAAGCGCCTGCCACTCCTGAGACTGAGCAGAAATAAAAATGGCGAGGGGCGTGCTGGCTGGCAATAGCTTTGCTATCGAGCGATCGGCCTCAGCCGCTTCATCCGCCGCTTGAGAGGGCAGCGCCCACGCTATAGAGACTGTAGCAGCTGTAGCAGCAGTGGCAAGGCTTAGGGCCAAAGATAAGCAGGCCGCTAACGGCTGATATCGTTTTGGGTTTTGCTTTATAGGCTGAACAATACGCTTTAGAGAGAGGGCCGTTTCCCTAAAAATCATGGTTTTTGAACCTAAGTAGATTGATAATTAAAAGATCGGTTAACAGATGCAATCCCAATATTGTCTGCGACGTTTAGCCAACTTCAGCGTAAAGGTTCGCTAATCCGCATGGGGTTTTCGTATGATTTTCCTGATCGCTCATAAAATAGCTTCGATACAATCAAAGCAATCCATAAAACAAAGCAACTCACCCTGAATAAATAGAGGATTTTGGTGATGGGTAACGGTCAGTTTAAGACGGTGGCGCTGCTCGCTTTGCTATCGGGCCTATTAGTTGTCATTGGCTATGCGCTTTATGGCGGCACGGGCGCGATGTTGGGCTTAGTGATGGCAGCTATCACCAACCTTGGCGCTTGGTTTTACTCTGATAAGATTGCGCTCGCGGCTTACAAAGCTCAGCCTGTTACGCGCGAGCAGGCTCCCGCAATTTACAGCATTGTAGAGCGACTAGCGGCCAAGGCGGAAATTCCGATGCCGGGAGTCTACATCGTACCGGGCGCTGCTGCTAATGCCTTTGCCACCGGGCGCGATCCTGAACATGCAGCCGTAGCTGTGACCGAAGGCATTGTGAAAATTTTGTCTGAAGCAGAGCTAGAAGGGGTGATTGCTCACGAGCTAACCCACATTATTAATCGCGATACGCTAACGCAGGCGGTGGCGGCAACCATTGGCGGGGCGATCGCCTTCCTTGCTCAAATGCTGCAATACAGCCTGTTCTTTGGCGGTAACCGCAACCGTGAAGGCGGCGGCACCAACCCTATCGCGATGATTGCAACGATTGTGCTAGCGCCCCTAGCGGCAACCGTCATTCAAATGGCCATTTCTCGCACGCGCGAATACGCCGCCGATGCTGGCTCAGCCCAGCTAACTGGCAACCCTCGCGCCCTGGCCCAAGCGCTGCAGCGACTAGAAGCAAGCGCCCAAAAGCTCCCCATGAACGCAAGCCCTGCCTTTGAGCCTCTGCTGATTGTCAACGCTATCCCCCAGCAGATGTTTAGAAGCCTCTTTTCAACGCATCCTGCCACCGAAGACCGCGTTGCCAAGCTGCTAGAAATTGAGCAGACGCTACGCCCAAAAGATTCTGTCTCCTTTGGGCTATAGGCAGTGTAGGCTTTTAACTAAACGCTATGGCTGAAGTTCTCGGTGCGCTGCTCATTTTTACTCTGGTGCCTTTATTGGGGGCGCTGCCTTTAACAGGCTGGATAGTTCGGCTGCTCACGGGTAAACAGCTTGCAAAAGTTGGCACTGGAAATGTAGGCGTTTCTGCGGCCTTCTATCACGGCGGTACGTTTGCAGGCGTTTGCGCTGTCATTGCCGAGGCGTTTAAGGGCATTGCTGCGGTGTTGGTCGCTCGCTATTTCTTTGGCAACGATGCCGTTTGGCCAGTGCTCTCCCTGATCTTTTTGGTGATGGGCCGCTACTGGGGAAGCCAGGGCGCGGGCACAACTAACGTAGCTTGGGGCTTTTTCGCCTACGATCCGATTGTGGCGGGCCTTACTTTTTTGATCAGCTTGATTGGCTTTACCGTTTTGCGACTGCGCGATCAGGGTCGATTGTTTGTGCTGGTGCTGCTGCCATTGCTAACGGCCCTGCGTCATCCTAGCGATGGAATGCGAGTGTTGATAGTCGCCTGCTTATCGGGCCTAGTAGCCTGGATTTATCACAAAATACCTGACGATTTGGAGCTGGCTGCGGTGGAAAGTGCGGGAGAATCACGGCGGATGTTTCGGTTTTTTCAGGGCGATCGCGCCCTCAAATCCCTCAGCACCGTCCTCAACCCAACCGAAGTCGGCGCAAAAGCCGCCACCCTTTCCCAACTTCACGCCTGGGGTTACCCTGTTCCTCCAGGCTACATCTTGCCCGCTGGAGACGATCCAGCAGCGCTCATCGCCACCGTCTTCCCCGGCATTGCTGACCCTTTAGATGGCACCACGCACGATCAAAAGGTTATCGCTCGCTCTTCTGCTGTCGGCGAAGATAGCCTGAGTGCTTCCGCCGCTGGTCAATATATTTCAGTTGCCAACATCACCAGCCCCGCCGCCTTAGCGCACGCCATCAAAGCTTGCCTGAATGCCTACAACACCCCTAGCGCCATTCGCTACCGCCAGAGCCACCACCTGCCAGAAGGCAAAATGAATGTGCTGGTGCAGCCTCATATTT
>JBARVS010000215.1:0-2370 GCA_049646385.1 Phormidesmis sp.
CTATTCGACCGTTAACTAATTGACCGTTAATTTGGTTCGTAACGTTTGCCGTTGTCCGGACTGTGACTGACAAACTCGGTAAAACTTACTAACCTGACGGTAGATAGAACCCTTGAAGAGTAAACCTTCCTCAAACGTTTTCAAACCCGCCTATTCTAACCAGCATAGCAGTGTGCCAATGAGAACTTTGGTTGACTATCGCCGCAGGCAAACTAGGGCGAATTGATTGCTTGAAAGACCACGGCGTAAAACTCTGTGATTTCTTAACGTCAGTGCTTTCACTCGCTTTAGTTAGGGCACAGCAGCGTCCGATGTAACCTTTCAAACAACACCGCTAACAGATGGCCAGTTGAACAATTTGGCCTGCCATTTAGCCGTTTGAAATCAATCGCGGATAAATTAAACACACCTTACCGAACCGCGTCCCATGACTTGCCTGAGCTATGAAAAAAGCTACGAAACAACCTTATTCAACCTTCTATCGGCTGCTCAAAACTTCCTTGGCGATGATCGGGGGTCTGGCCGTATTAGCGCAGGCTGACGTCGCTTGGGCGGGGATGTGCAGGGCTGATTTGCCGGGGAAGATTGATGCGATCGCCAATGGCTACACCCTCAAAGGAGCTAAAGTCGGCATCCTAATCGAAGATGCCAACCCTGACACTCGCACCCTTTACACTCGTAATGCTCAGCAAAAGCTGGTGCCTGCTTCTAATGTCAAGCTGCTGACCACCGCCGCCGCCCTGCAAAATCTCGGCCCCAGCTTCAGCATTCGCACGTCCGTATTTGGCCAGCCCAACAGCCCCAAGCAAGATCTCTACGTTGTCGGCAGGGGCGATCCGACCTTTACCAGCTATCAAATTAACCTGCTAGCGGGCCAGCTTAAGCAGCAGGGCATCCGCCAAGTCAATAGCCTGACGGCGGTTGATAACTATTTTGCGGGCCCGATTGCCAATCCCGATTGGGACGCTGAAGACTACCGCGCGGGCTACGGTGCTGCGGCTAATAGCCTCATTCTCAATCGCAACGAACTCGGCTTTACGGCGATTCCTGGCCGCGTTGGTCAGCCCCTGCGGATTGTTTGGGATCGGCCCGAGTTTGTACGCGGCTGGCGGATTGAAAACAACTCTCGCACGGTGGGCAGCGGCAATGAGTTTATTGATGCAGGGCAAAAGCCGGGGCAAAAAGTGATGGACGTTAGAGGCCAGCTTATTGCGGGGGCGGCGGCTGAAAATACCTCTATTGCCGTGCTAGATCCGGCTGGCTATTTTGCTGAGCAGTTTCAGCAGAGCCTCAATGCCTATGGCCTTGCTACTGCTCGCAGCCAAGTGAGCAACAACAATCCACCCGCTGGCCTGGTAGAGCTTGCTGCCATTCAGTCGCCGCCGCTGCGCGCCTTTATTGATCCCACTAATTTATACAGCGTTAATATCTACGCCGAAGCTATGCTCAAAGCTTTGGGCCGCAGCGTCAACCCCTCCGCGACGAATACCTACACGGCTGGCGCTAGCGCGGTTAGTCAGGTGCTTACCGATATGGGCGTTGCGCCTAACAGCGTTGCCATTGTGGATGGCTCGGGCCTTTCGCGTCGTGACTTGGCCACGCCTGAAGCCTTTGTTGACACTTTGCAGGCGATGGCTAAAAGTCAAAACGCTACTGTTTACCGCAATTCTTTGGCGGTTGCGGGTCGCAGTGGCACTTTAAGCAACCGCATGAAAGGTACTAATGCCGAGGGTCGCTTTCAGGGGAAAACGGGCACGCTCACGGGCGCTTATTCTCTCAGCGGATATCTTAATCCGCCGAATCATCCGCCGCTGGCTATCAGCATTTTAATTAACAACACTAGCGCCAGCGGTAGAGATGTGCGCAGCCTGATCGATCAGATTGTGATTCACGCTGCTAATTTGAACGACTGCTAGCGTAGCGTGATTTCTGGAATGTTGTTTTGCTTGCCTGTAGTCACTCTGATCGCTAGAGATAAACCCTTTTCATGAATCATCGTTTTTTGCTCAGGCTAGTCACCAATCTCGCTGTTTTTTTGCTTACGCTTTCTTGCTTTGGCGTTGTGCTGTGGGTGATGGATGAGTTTTTGCTGTGGGATATTTTGCCCGATGGCTGGAGCATGATTGTGCGGGCGTTGCTGGTGGCGGGGGGCATTATTGCTTTTGTGCTGCTGGTGATGAATGTGCTGCTCTCGTTAGCGCTGGTGGCTGAGGCGAGTGCGAGCAGGGCTGAGCTGCCGAACTACGGCGTTTCGGCGCGGGTTAAGCGGCGGGTGCAGCGGAGTATTGTGGCTGGGATTGTGGCGATCGCTCTCGTCATTGGCGGCCTGCAAGTTACCGATCACTTCCGCACCCAGGCAGCCATCACAGA
>JBARVS010000216.1:0-9797 GCA_049646385.1 Phormidesmis sp.
CGTCGAAGCAGCCACACAAATTCTGAGCTAGCAGGGATTCGGCTCATGATTGAACGTGAGGAACCTCTAAACTGTGATGTGATTACGGCTTTACGTCGTCAGCTAAGCGCTCAAAGCTATGAAATAAAACTCACTTCAAAGATAAAAAAGACAGGAACTGGCTCAAGTAGACAATTCCTGTCATAGGTTTTCTCAAATTACTTTTTCAAACGCTTCAGGCTGGTGAACAGTCAATTCAATAAACAGTTTTTTAAGAAAGCCAGCCCGAACGCTGGTTGAGCTGTAGTCCTGCTGGCATTAGCACACCGCTAGCGCTCGACTGAAGCCGCGACGAGTTTGGGTTGTTCAAAAAATTACCGTTAGGTGACGAGTCTCGAATATCCAATAAAATATCAATGACTTGATCTGCATTAGGTGCTGCTGCAAATTCCTCAGATAGCTTATTGACTTCTTCATCTATAATGGCCTGAGCCTGCTGGTCAGTGGTGGCCGTGTCAAGGCGGGCTAACGTTGTTTCTAAGCCCTCTTGCAAAAACTCAGCATCTTCGGAGTCTGGCAGTTGGGCCAAGACTGCTTGGATTTCTTTTTCGACTGTTGCTATGCCCGTAGACTCTGGCTGACTGGTAGCAAGGGTGGTTACCGCTGAACCATTTACGGCCTGAGGCACATTAGAGACAGGCACATCAGATACCGGAACAATAAACGTAAGCGTAGAAATTACTAGGCAACCTACACACATAGACTTAAATCCTTTAAAGAAAAAATAGTGGATTACGTTGAGCTAAAGAAAAAATCTCCTATGGTCTGACACAAAATACAAACTTACCCTGTGTTCACAAAAAGTACCAACTGTACTTAATCAGTATTAACTTACTAATTCAGTGACCAAACTGGCTGCATTGGCTAGTCTATGGCGTCAGGATATTGGCTGCTGTGCGATCGCCGCTGTGCTATCAGACTTGAGCTAGCTCTTTAGCAGTGAGTTGAGAAACGCATCAAAGTCTTGAAGTGCTTGGAAATAATTAGTTTTGGCTCCTTGATAGTCATCAACTTCATCTGCTTCGTCGATATTAACTTGTCTTGGTTGTCATTTCTAAGCAATTATGAAACAATTATGAAAGGCAAGGGCAATTACGAAAAAACGAGGCTTTGGGCTGAGATGCTTCCGTCTTACTCGTACGGCCTTCTCCAGGCGTTGCCATTTTAGTTTGGAATATTTCATGAAACGCGCTCTGTCATCATCAATAGGTATAAATGCTGCTCGCCTACTCGGGGGAGGGTTGCTGGCGATCGCTCTTCTTCTAACAGGCTGTAGCGGCACTGATTCTGCCCCAGCCCCAGCCGATGGCCAAACGGCTGCCCAAGCTGACAGCCCAACTGCCGCCCAAGACGATGGTAAAAAGGTTGTGCTCACCACTTTCACCATCCTGGCAGACATGGCCCAAACCGTCGCAGGTGACGCCCTCAAAGTAGAGTCCATCACTCGCATTGGCGCAGAAATTCACGGCTATGAACCGACGCCTAGCGACATTACAAAAGCTCAAGACGCCGACCTGATTTTATACAATGGGCTGAACTTAGAGCGCTGGTTTGAAAAGTTTTTAGGCAGCGTCAAAGATGTGCCGTCGGTAATTTTAACCGAGGGCATTGAGCCAATGCCCATTGTCGAAGGCCCCTATACTGATATGCCTAATCCTCACGCCTGGATGTCGCCGCGAAACGCGCTAGTGTATGTCGAAAATATTCGTAAAGCCTTCGTTGAACTCGATCCTGCAAATGCTGAAACCTACAACGCTAACGCCGCCGCCTACAGCGAACAGCTCAGCGCTATTGACAAAGAGCTTGCCAGCGATCTTGAACGAGTGCCCGAAGGCCAGCGCTACTTAGTGAGCTGCGAGGGTGCATTCTCCTACCTCACCCGCGACTACGACATGAAAGAAATCTACATGTGGCCAATTAACGCTGAGCAGCAATTTACCCCTAAGCAGGTGCAAGGTGTGATCGCAGCAGTAGAAGAAAATGATGTGCCCACTGTTTTTTGCGAGAGCACCGTCAATAACGAAGGGCAAAAGCAGGTTGCAAAAACAACAGGGGCCAGGTTTGGTGGCAATCTCTACGTCGATTCTCTCTCAACGGAAGAAGGGCCAGTGCCCACCTTTATAGATCTGTTGGAGTACGACGCCCTTACTATTACCAACGGTTTGCTAGCAGGCAGCAACGCCAAATAGCTCGAGATCAACTAGCCAGCTTCTTTGCCCCGCTCGCGGGCTGCTCACAGCTTGAACCTTTTAAAACTCAAGATAATCTTATATAGGACTGAAGACCCATGCAAACGACAGCAACAGCTTCCCCGCTCAATATTACTGTAGATAACATTAGCGTTACTTACAGTAATGCGAAACTGGCGCTTTACGACGCGAGCTGTACCGTTATGCCGGGTGCAATCACCGCATTGGTCGGCCCTAATGGTTGCGGTAAATCTACTTTATTTAAGTCCATCATGGGCTTTTTGCAGCCCAGTCAGGGACGGATTCGCGTAGGTGGGCTGCCGGTTCAAAAGGCGCAAAAGCAGCAGATGATGGCTTATGTTCCGCAGTCGGATGAGGTGGACTGGAACTTTCCAGTGAGCGTGTTTGATGTGGTGATGATGGGTCGCTATGGCTACATGAATTTCCTTCGTACGCCTAGCCAGAAAGATCGCCGGATTGTGATGGAGAGCTTGGAGCGGGTCTCTATGGCGGATTTTCGCAACCATCAAATTGGTGAGCTGTCGGGCGGGCAAAAAAAGCGAGCTTTCCTAGCACGGGCACTGGCTCAAGAAGGGAAGGTCATTCTTTTAGATGAGCCGTTTACCGGGGTAGACGTAAAAACAGAGAAAAAGATTATTGACCTGCTGCTACAGATACGAGAGGAGGGCCACACGATTTTGGTTTCTACGCACGATTTGGCTTCGATTTCTACGTTTTGCGATCGCACCATTCTCCTTAACAAAACTATCCTAGCCTCAGGCACCACCGCAGAAGTCTTTACCGAAGACAACTTGACCATGACCTTCGGCGGCCTACCGATCAGCAGCCTGCGCCAAATGAGTAGCCAAAAACAGTATCAGAACCAAACCACGGAGGTAGAGGCATGATTGATTGGATCATCGAACCCTTACAGTATGGATTTTTGCGGCAGGCAATTTGGGTGAGCGCTTTCGTTGGCTTGGTGTGCGCAGTGCTCTCCTGCTACGTCACGCTGAAGGGGTGGTCGCTGATGGGCGATGCGGTCTCTCACGCGGTTGTTCCTGGCGTTGTTGTTTCCTATGCGCTGGGCATTCCTTTTGCCATTGGCGCGTTTGCCTTCGGCTTTGGCGCAACCGTTGCCATTGGCTATATCAAATCAAAAACGCGGCTTAAAGAAGATGCCGTCATTGGCGTCGTCTTTACCGGATTTTTTGCCTTTGGCCTGGTGCTGGTGACCAAAATTCCGAGCAACATCGATCTGTTTCATATTTTGTTTGGCAACGTGCTGGGGATCTCTCAGCAAGACATTATTCAAACCGTGATTGCCGGCACCATTACCCTGGCTGTGATTTTGCTGCGGCGCAAAGATCTGCTGCTGTTTTGCTTTGATCCTAACCACGCCAAAGCCATTGGCCTCAACACCCAGGCGATGTACTATACGCTGCTATCGGTGCTGGCTTTGACCATTGTAACGGCGCTGCAAACCGCAGGCATTATCTTGGTCGTGGCGATGCTAGTAACGCCCGGTGCGATCGCCTATCTGCTCACCGACAGGTTTGATCGAATGCTGATGATTTCAGTGGCGGCTAGCGTGATTTCTTGTGTACTGGGTACTTACTTCAGCTATCATTTTGATATTTCAACGGGTGGCAGCATTGTTGTGTTGCTGACGCTTTTCTTTCTTTTAGCGATGATCTTCGCGCCAAAATACGGAATTTTTGCGCAGCAGTTTCGGCAGCGATCGCCCAAAAATCAGTCAAACAAAGATAAAGTGATAGCGCCAACCCGCTAACTCTCCTATGTCGCTACAGCAGCTCATTACCCTTGACCGACAGCATGTATGGCATCCTTACGCGGCGATGCCTAACCCGCTGCCAGTTTTCCCGGTGCGCTCGGCCCAAGGCGTACGGCTTGAGCTGGAGGATGGGCGATCGCTCATTGATGGTATTTCCTCCTGGTGGACTTGCATTCACGGCTACAGCCATCCGCGCCTGAAGCAAGCCGCTCATGCGCAAATCGAGCAAATGTCTCACGTCATGTTTGGCGGGCTCACGCACAGACCCGCCGTAAATTTGGCCAAAAAACTTATAGATCTCACGCCCGCCCCGCTTCAGCATGTTTTCTTTTCAGATTCAGGCTCAGTCGCGGTAGAAGTGGCGATGAAAATGGCCGTGCAGTATTGGCACAATCGTCAACAGCCTCACAAAAATCGATTTCTAACCATTCGCAGCGGCTATCACGGCGATACGTTTGCGGCAATGTCCACCTGCGATCCAGTCAATGGAATGCATCACCTATTTAGCGGACTGTTGAGGCAGCAATACTTTGCAGACGCGCCGCAAGTTCGCTTTGGTGAAGACTGGCAGGAGAGCGACATCGACAGCTTTGAAAGCTTGCTAAAAGAGAACAGTAACCGCATCGCAGCAGCTATTTTTGAGCCGATTGTACAGAATGCGGGGGGCGTGAGGTTTTACCATCCTGAGTATGTGCGCCGAGCTAGCGAGCTGTGCAAACAGTACAACGTGCTGCTGATTCTCGATGAAATTGCGACGGGCTTTGGCCGTTCAGGGAAGCTGTTCGCCTGCGAATATGCGAATGTATCTCCTGACATTATGTGCGTTGGCAAAGCGCTGTCGGGCGGCTTTATATCACTAGCGGCAACGCTGACAACGACGCACGTTAGCGAAACTTTTTCATCTGGTGAGGCCGGCGTTTTTATGCATGGCCCTACCTTTATGGCAAATCCTTTGGCCTGTGCGGTGGCGCTTGAGAATTTGAACTTATTAGAAAGTTACGACTGGCAGGCAACTGTGGCAGCGATTGAATCGCAGCTAAAAAAGGATCTGGCACCTTGTCGTGATCTCAAGGCTGTCAAAGACGTGCGGGTGCTGGGCGCGATCGCCGCTATAGAACTTCATCACCCAGTGGACATGGCAATCGTGCAGCCGCAGTTTGTTGATCACGGGGTTTGGCTAAGACCCTTCGGCAAGCTCATTTATACGATGCCGCCCTATATTATTGAGCCTGATGACTTGCGGGCGATCGCCTCTGCTATTTACGAGGTTGCTTCACGACTGTAGGACTGGATGACCTGCTGAACTCGGCTGAGGCTGAGGTTGAGACGTGTAGCGATTTGTGCAGGTGCGGTTTTTGAGCTGGTGAGGGCGGCGATCGCCATATTTTCCACCGTAGAAATCTCAAGGTTCCATTGCTTAGCCATTTGAGCCATTGAAACGCCCCCTTCGAGTAAGAGCGGAATGGCCTTCATGAGCCCTTCCTCACGGCCTTCCTCTTTGGCTTCTTTAAAGACACGGGTGCTGCGCAAGTCGCTTATTCCTAGCATGGCTTCAATCTCCGCTCGGCTTGTGTTTTGATACTTATAAAATAACGTCGTTGCGATTAATTCTACAAAGTTTTGCCGTCGTGCGACATCGCTCATTTCGAGGCAGACTCTTTCTACAAGCTGTCGCCCTGCTACCGCCGCCGCAGATTTTGGCTCACCAATAAGCTTTAATAAGCTCATATTAAGAGTGAGATCTGCAATGTTGCCTAGCTCATCTAGGTAGATACGCTGAAAGCGAGGACTGGCCTCGAAATCGTCATACTGTTTAGGAATACCAGGATCGAGACGCCGCTGCGTGAAGATCAGGACAGATTGCCAATCGTTTACTGGCTGATAATCATGTAGATATAGGAATATTTCGCTGAAGAAGCTTGAGTAAAGCGTGTTTTTTCGATCTGCATATGCCTGGGCTTCTATAAAGACAATAGGCAGATCACCTATATCAGGGGGCGGGATTAGAATGCCGTCGAACCGGAAGCTAGTCTGTTTGACTTCTTGTGAGGCAAAGCTATAGGTAGAAACCCGAGGATCGGGGTTGCCTAGCAGTTCGTAGAGGATGTTAGGATCGCTCTGAAAAATTTCATAAAAGATGCTGTCGGTTTTCACTAAAGATCTATCGCTGAGATTTAACCGACTTTATCACGTTTAGAACACCTGTATTATAAGAGCCAACTTGGAATTTCAACCGTTCGATAGTTGTAGGAACTGTAAGCTATAGGTAAGTCTAAACAAAGATGCTTTTGAGAAACGTTTTCCAACCTATGGCTGATTCAAATTTAATTCGCTTTCGATGCCTCGGGCGCTTTGTGAGCTTTGTTCCAGGGAAGAAATCACCTTACAAAAAGATTTTGCTCAAAGCCGTTCAGTTCGATGATGCCTCTGGTGAGGTGATCGATAACGTTGAAATTAAGCTGGCTAAGTCTTTGCGAAAGAAGATGCGCGGCTATTTGGAGTCTGGAGACTGGGTGAAAGTAGTTGGCAAGGGTAAAGCAGCCTCGCGCAGTGAGAAAATTAAGTGGAAGGCGAGTAAGGTTGTGAGGCGATCGCCAAGTCAAGCTAAAAAACAGCAGGCTGAGTTTGCCTACAAAATTGCAGCGGGTGCCTTAGAAAATGGAAGTAAAAATGGAAATGAAAATGGAAAAGTTTCAACAGACTTAAAACAGACTAAAAAACAGCTCAAAAAACTCTCTAAGAAGAAAAAAGAAAAGGTATCTGCTCAGACCTCTGTTCAGACAAAACCCAATCTGACTAAGGTGCTGATTTGCCAAAAGGGTAGCTGTCGTAAAAAAGGAAGCCTCAAGGTGGCGCAGTCGGTTGAATCTGAGCTGGCAGCAGCGGGCTGCTTAGAAAATGTGACCATTAAGGCGACGGGCTGTATGGGTCACTGCAAGGCGGGGCCAAACCTGGTGATGCTACCCGCTAAAGATAGCTACAAAAGAGTGACGCCAAAGCGAGCGCGATCGCTCATTCAAAAAGCATTGTCAAAAAGCACGGTAGGATCTTGATCGAACCATCGGCCTAATTAATCGTTAACAGCTTTTAACACATGTCAAGCTCACGCTCTTCTATTTCTGCTCGGGCTACATTTTTTGAGCGCTGGCCTTTTTCTCTTCTCAAGGTTTTTAACGGTTGGGCGATCGCAACTTGGCTAGTCGCCGCCCTCGTTTGCCTGCCTGTGCTAGTCGTGCTGGGCAGCGTCTTTGCCAACTCGGGCGAGGTATGGGCGCATTTAGCCAACACCGTACTGGCAGAGTATGTCACTAACTCGCTTGCGCTAATGGTGGGGGTAGGCGTAGGTGTGCTGATAGTTGGCGTGGGGACGGCTTGGCTGGTGACCATGTGCGCCTTTCCGGGCGATCGCATTTTCGAGTGGGCCTTGCTGTTGCCCTTAGCGGCCCCCGCCTACTTGCTAGCCTATGTGTATACCAACTGGCTAGAGTATTTTGGCCCGGTGCAGACCGGGCTGCGAACCTTGTTTGGCTGGCAGAGTGCATCCGACTATTGGTTTCCAAACGTACGGTCTTTGTGGGGGGCGATCGCTATGTTCACCCTCACGTTGTATCCCTATGTGTATATGCTCGCTCGCGTGGCTTTTTTAGAACAGTCGGTTTGCACCTTAGAAGCTAGTCGTTCTTTGGGCTGTGGCCCCTGGCGCAGCTTTATAAAAGTGGCGATACCGCTTGCTAGGCCCGCCATTATTGCGGGGTTGTCTTTGGCGCTAATGGAAACGCTCAACGACTTTGGCACGGTGCAGTATTTCAGCGTATCGACTTTCACAACTGGCATTTACCGCACTTGGTTTGGCCGGGGAGAGCAGGTCGCCGCCGCGCAGCTATCGGCCACGCTGATGCTGTTTATTTTGGCACTGATTTTGCTAGAGCGCTGGTCGCGTAGGCAAGCGCAATACTATCAGGCCAACAACAGTCTAAAAACCCCGACGCTTTACCGCTTAGGCGCAGCGCGAGGAATATTGGCTGCTGCTGCCTGCTTGCTACCTATTAGCTTGGGCTTGCTGTTGCCCTGCGGCCTGCTGCTGCTGCTGATTAAAGACAATTTTGAAAATGCGCTTGGCAGGCGATTTACCGAGCTGGCGACCAATAGCCTAACGCTGGCTGGGCTGACAGCGGCGATCGCGCTAATTCTTTCTCTGTTACTAGCCTATGGGCAAAGGCTAGACGGCAGTCGGCCGATTCGCTTAGGCGTGAGGCTCGCTGCAATGGGCTACGGCATTCCGGGCGCGGTGATTGCGGTCGGCATTTTGATTCCGGTGACGCGGCTGGACAAGGCGATCGCCAACTGGGGAACCGCCCTTTCAGGCAGCTCTCCCGGCCTGCTGCTCAGCGGCACCATCACAGCGCTCGTTTTTGCCTACCTGGTGAGGTTCTTAGCCGTGTCCTTGGGCTCCGTAGAGTCAGGCTTAGCTAAAATTCGGCCCAACTTAGATGATGCCGCTCGCAGCCTTGGCTATACGCCCACCCAAACCCTGACTAAAATCCACGCGCCCCTGATGACCAGCAGCCTTTTAACCGCCGTCATGCTCGTGTTTGTAGACGTGATGAAAGAACTGCCCGCCACGCTGGTCATGCGGCCTTTTAACTTTGATACGCTGGCCGTGCGGGTGTATCAGTATGCCTCTGATGAACGGCTAGCAGAGGCCGCTGCCCCAGCGCTGGCAGTTTTGCTGGTGGGTTTGCTGCCAGTGATTGTCTTAAGCTGGCAAATTACACGCAGTCACCAGCTTAGGCGCTAGTCGTTTCTTGCAGTGACGGTGTAAATTTTTAGACAGGTCAAAATTCTCTGCGTCTACCAGACGGTCTTTTGTGTTGAAACAACCTCTCTATCCGCTCAAAGATCCGCTGCCCTGGCTAGGGGCATTTTGGAAGTTTTCTCGCCCTCACACCATTATTGGCACTAGCCTAAGCGTTATGGCGCTATGGCTGATTGCGCTATCTTCAATTCCTCAGACGGTGGCTTGGCAGGGCGTTGTGAGCACCTGGCTAATTGCCTGGATAGCCTGTCTGTGTGGCAATGTTTACATTGTTGGCCTCAATCAGATAGAGGACATTGCCATCGACCGGATTAATAAGCCTGAGCTACCGATTGCCTCAGGTGAATTCACTAAAGGGCACGCTCAGCGACTGGTGTGGCTAATGGGAGGATTGGCGATCGCCCTAGCGGTAATCTCTGGCAACCTCTTTTTGATGCTAACCATTGGCCTGAGTCTCGTCATTGGTACCGCTTACTCGCTGCCACCTGTTCGGCTCAAGCGCTTTCCCTTTTGGGCGTCGGTGTGCATTTTGGTGGTGCGCGGTGCGATTGTAAATTTGGGGCTCTACCTGTATTTTGCTACTCAGCTAGGGCTAGGAACTATTGTGCCCGCTAGAGTGTGGGCGCTGACGCTGTTTGTGCTGGTGTTTAGCTTTGCGATCGCTATTTTTAAAGACATTCCTGACTTAGAGGGCGATCGCCAGTTCAACATTTCAACCTACACCCTGCAGCTAGGCCGCAAAAAAGTATTTAGCCTAGCTCGCTGGGTGCTCACAGCCTGCTATGGCGGTTTAATCATCGCCGCGCCCTTTCTCCCCGGCGTCCAAGCCCCCTTTTTAATGATTGCCCAAAGCGCTGGCATTCTTCTTTTTTGGTGGCTAAGCCGTCGCGTCGATTTAGACCCTTCTGCCACTCAAAAAGATATCTCATATCCAGACTTTTATCAGTTTATTTGGAAG
>JBARVS010000217.1:0-2265 GCA_049646385.1 Phormidesmis sp.
GCTATCAGCATAGTGGCATCCCCCGCTAAATCCCCACATGTCTCGCAGCGTCCAAACCAGAGGGCGCTGAAATTTTGTGAGGCTCTTAGGCTTCAAAAAACCGCCGCAGACCCAGTGTAAATTAATCACATCAGGATTAACGCTGTCGATTTGCGCCTGTAAATCTGTTGCGAGCCCAGCGGGTGAAAATTTTCCTGGCTGTCGGTTTGGATACTTTCGTAAGGGTAGCTGGTCGAGTCGAGCTTTGGCTTCGTAGAGGGCCCTTTGAGGCTTGCTGGGCAGCGTCAAAACTGTTTTATCGTCGCTGAGCTTGCGAGCCACTAGCATTTTAGACTCAATGCCGCTTTGTTGCAGTGACTGGTGCAGCCAGTAGGCTCCTCTAGCCGCGCCGCCGTCAATATCTGATTTGTTGAGATGTAAAACTTTCATAGGCGATTTTCGCTGAGATTGCCCTTAAGAGGCCAGGGTGAGAGCTATTAATTTATGATTTTTCAACCAATACGTCTTGATAGGGCCTGCGGGCAGAAAAGGCTACCTTAAACTGTTCTGGCAAGTGTCCAACGGCAATCATCATGATGATGGAGTCTGCCTGGGGAATGTCAACCGCCTTTTTTAGGGCGCGATCTACTTCGCGGGTGACTGACCAGTTGAGACAGCAGGTGCCTACGCCGAGTGAATGCAGCGCATAGATTAAGGACATTGAAAACAGCCCGCCGTCAATAAAGCACTGATTTCTCTCTTTTGCGCCAATAAAATAGTTAAGGTCGGTGGTGACGACTAAAACTTTGTCGGCTGAGCTACCAAATCCACGATTGCCGCTTTGGTAGCTCAAGGCTGTTTGTTTGGCTTTGTCGTCGCTGAAGGCATACACTTTCCAAGACTGTCGATTGCACACTGAAGGAGTTTTAAGCGCAATGGATACGGCCTCTTCAATAATTTGCCGATCAACGGTGCCTTCACCAAAGTGACGAATGCTGTAGCGAGCGGCGGTAAACTCTCTAAAGTTGACGTTGGCAGACTGCTTGATGGCTGCTTTGGTGACCTGCAAAACGCCGCCCGAACTGGCGGATTCATCAGCTTTTTGAGCCTCAGCAGGTAAGGTCGCTTTGAGCTTATTTAGCCTTTGAAGTAGCTGTGGGTTGTCTAACTCATGTTCTAAGTTAAATTCGTAGTAGCGATAGAGAACGTTGAGCGCGACCTGTGCTGTTTCATCTAAACCATAGCGAGTTTGATAGTCTTCTAATAAAGACATTAGCTTGTTGACGACGTTGCTACCAAAGCCAACGCGAGTATCTTTAAAGGAGAGTCCCTTTTCAATTACGTGATAGTTGGCTGTAATCCTTCCTAAGCAGCGCTTTTGAGACGAAGTGGGCGCTAAAGTTGCTGAAAATTTTAAGTAGCGGCTATAGTCATAGGCGCAGTTAGTCAATAGCGAGTAAACAAAGCGCAGGCGATGATAGAACTTACGAGTAGGCGATAATAATAGACTGTTCATGAGTTAGAAATTACCCCACTAGAGACTGGATGGATAGAGCCCTGGGCTTTCTCTGATGGGTTTGCTGAGTGATTAGCGGTTGAAAGGGTATTTGTTATATAGCTGCTGGAGTTTTGTAGCAGCGGTGCGAGGCGATCGCCCACCCCTTCATACTCTATCGGTTCAAATATAGGTTGCGAATAGTCACCCTCTGCTATCACACGGTCTTGAAGCTGAAGGTCGCTTAAAAGGTCGTTAATTTTGACTGATTTGTCGGCTCTGGCAAAGGCGTAAAAGGGCCGCTTAAAAATAATAGAGAAAATAACGCCGTGAAAGAAGCTAGTAAAGATGCCCTCGGCGTGAGCAAAGTAGCTGAGCCACTGCTGAGGGCTCGCCATTGAAAGGCTAACATCCGCGCATTTGCAGGCGTAGCCAATTGAAATAATCTGAGCCCTTTTTGCGGTGGCGATCGCCTTTACATGCTGCTGCTGCTCCGGCGTGAGCCCACCGTAGATCAGCATATATTTTTTATGCTTAGGCGGTGAGATTAAAGCCGAATAGCTGCCTAAAAAGGTTGGATCGAGCACTTTATTAGCGTTAGCTTGGCATTCGTTCTGTATGATACTTAAACTATTGGTATCGCGAACGGCGATCGCATCAAACTGATCGATCAGCGCTTTAACTCTGTCACGCTTTTCCTGCAAGCCTGTGGTAAACCCAAAGCTTGCCGCGTAGCTAGCCCGCCGGGTTGTTTTGCCATCAACAAAGCTTAAAAAATAGGCTGGATCAAA
>JBARVS010000218.1:0-9681 GCA_049646385.1 Phormidesmis sp.
GTCTCAAGGCAGAAGAAGTTTGTTAGCTAGATGAAGTCATTGAAAAGGGCAAGCTACAGAAAATAGAGCAGCTTTGCCATAGTAGATAGCTCAGTACATAGAGAATTCGTCTTAAGCACAAAGCAAAGGCGCAGTGAAGATATTTTTTCACTGCGCCTTTGCCATTGAAAAAACCGCTACGGCAGCTAATCAGCAGGTGCTATACTTTGCTGCGCACAGGCTTATTTCGTACTGAAGAATATTACCTCTTCCTGTGATAGCCTTTATCAAAGAATCGCTAGTGGTAAGCGGCCTATGAGCGACACAACTGCATATTTAGCGGGCTGCGCGACCACTGGAGTCGCCGCTTTAGTGCTGTTGGTCGCTAGGGTGGGCATGGCTGGCTCAGAAGGTAGTCGTGTCCGCCAGCTAGACGACCGCCTAGCTCAAGTTGAGGCCACCGCCACGCCTAGCTCAAATGCTGCCCCCGGCGAAGCTAGACTAGCTAATCAAAACCTAGATTACGAAATCCGTAGCGAGCTAAACAAGCAGCAAGAACTTACCAAAAAGCTAGAAGCGCAGCTGGCCCAGCAGGAAACGCTCTCAGGCAGCTTAAAAGAACAGCTTAAATCACAAGACGAAAAAACCCAGAGCCTAGTCACAAAAATTCAGGACTACCAGCGCTCTGTTGAAGACATAGAAATAGATGGCAAAATTGCTGCTGCTAGCAGGCCGGCTGACTCAGCGGTCTCTGCTACGCCTACCACACTGATTTTGCTGGGCGCTGGTGTGGTGGTGGTTCTGCTAATCGGTGGCGGCGGACTGATCTTATGTGCGGTGCTGCTAATTTTGCAGTCTCAAAGGCGTTCGGCTCGCTCTGCGCCGATGCCGCCGCCGATGCCAATGCCCCCAGCGGCACCTTATCGCTACTACGACCAAACCTTTTTGCCGCCTGCTCAGCTACGCCCTCGCCGCTCCGACTACTATGACTATCCGCCTTCTCCCTACGACTACACGCCGTGATTTGCATCGCTGAAGCTAAACGCTCTAGCATCCGAAAGTTTTGTCCCTAATGATCCAGAGCTTGATTCAACCATATTTGTTAGATGAGGAAGGGGTAGGGACACTGTACGCACTGGGCAACATCGGTATACTCAAAATGTTTATAATACCGACTGTCCGAAGTTTGAGAGCTTACTTTTGAGTGTCTCAAATTAACTATTAGGCCAGCACTTATACCGACTATCACTATGAAAGCAGCTGCCCGCAGTCGTCCTTTTGGGATCTGCGGGCAGCTGCTATGGTATCAATTTTTACGCGCAGGATTTCTCTTACGCTTAAAAGGCGGCACCCAGATTCGAACTGGGGGTAAAGGATTTGCAATCCTCTGCCTTACCACTTGGCCATGCCGCCGTTGAAGCACTAATATATCAAACTTTTGGATGTTATTGGCTACCGATCACAGCTGAACGAAGAACCCTTCAATCTTTAAGCCAAGACTTGATCAATCATTCGGTTGGCCTGAGCGCCATAGCCGCCGCCAAACAAGTTGAAGTGGTTCAAGATATGGTACAGGTTGTATAGAACCTGGCGCTGCTCGTATCCTGCATTTACTGGCGTTACAGCGTTGTATGCCTGATAAAAGGCGGCTGGAAAGCGACCGAATAGCTCCGTCATAGCTAGATCGGCTTCTGGGTCGCCGTAGTAGGTTGCAGGATCTAAAATGATGGGCTCACCTGCTGCAGTAATAGCCGCATTGCCAGACCAGAGATCGCCATGCAGCAGGGCGGGCTGAGGAGCATGATCTTTTAACAGGCGAGGAACGGCGCTCATCAGCTCATCGCGGCGGGGAAAGGTGCCGCCTTTCTCGTGGGCGAGTTCAAACTGGGGGCCAAGGCGGCGATCGCGCCAAAACTCCACCCAGCTCTCTAGCCAGCCATTTTGCTGCGGCGTGGCCCCGATGGTGTTGTCCCGATGCCAGCCAAATCCCTCTGCACTCGTCACCTGATGCATCGCTGCGAGCTGCTCACCCATGCGCTGCCACGATTCATTAGAGCCCTGCCCAGCTAAATCTAGCCATTCCATCACAATGTAAGCATGGCCGCTAGAGACCCCACAGCACAGCGGCTGCGGTACTCGGATGGTTTGGCTCTCGGACATCGTTTGGAGCCCGTCGCGCTCAGCTTCAAACATAGATAGCTGGCTAGCTTGGTTGGTTTTCACCAAAAAGCTGCGCTGCTGGTCGCTCACCCGTACGGCCTGGTTAATGCAGCCGCCGCCAATAGCGCGCTGGTTGTTCACCGCAAAGGGTTCACCGGTTGTTTTAGTGATGTGCTGGGCGATGTGTTGGGCGATCGCGTCCGAAAGCGGTGGCATAATCTGTCTCTAGCTTCTGTCTTTAGTTGAGCACAACTGACTCTATATATAACTTTCAAACCACTGAAGCAGGCTTTAGGGTAACTATGCCATAGGCTTCTAGGGGCAGATAGCGCCTCGCGGCAGCTTGAACGTCTTTGGCGCTCACGCGGCGGATTCGTTCTGGGTAGTCGAGCGCATGGTGAATATCGCCAGTCATTGCCTGATAGTAGCCGTATAGATTAGCGCGATCGCTCGGCGTTTCACTACCAAAAATATATCGATTGGCGACCTGAGTTTGAATCCGATGCAGCTCTTCAGCCGTCACAAGAACTTCATGCAGCTGCTGAATATGCTCCAAAATGGCTGCTTCCACCTCAGCCAAATTCTCCACTAGCACCTGAGCCGAAATATAGAACACGCCCTGATGACTAAAGGTCATATTGCTCGCTGAAATCGCGTTGACCAAATGCCGCCGCTCGCGCAGATCATCGACCATCCTAGCCGTACGCCCCTGACTCAGCACAGAAGCTACGACATCTAAAGGATAGGTTTGCTCAAGCTCACGCATTCCTGGCACCCGCCAGCCCATCACCAGCCGAGCCTGCTGCAACGCTTCATCTGCATACTCTTTTCGCTGAACGGCTTGGAAAGGCTGCTCGGCCTGAGTAGAGGGCGCTTGCAGGGCCAGCGCCGAACTAGAATGCTCGCGGTTTCCCAACGCCAAAGCTCGCTCAAAACTTGCTTCAACTACGCCTATCAGCTCTTCTACAGGAAGATTGCCGACCGCTACCGCTGTCATATTTTGAGGCTGATACCAAGTGTGATGAAAGGCCCGCATTTGCTCAGCAGTAAGGCCCTGTACTATACCTGCTACCCCTAGTACAGGGCGACGGTAGGGCAGTCTGTCAAAGCTCATTTCCATAGAGCGATAAAACATCCGCCGCCCAGGGCTATCTTGAGCCCGACGAATTTCTTCTAAAATGATCGGTCGCTCGCGGTTAAAATGATCGTTTTGCAGGCTTGGATTCATCACTAGCTCTACCTGTAGCGGCGCTAGAGTGGCAAAGTCCTTAGGTGCACTGGTGATGTAATAGTGCGTATAGTCTTGGCTGGTCGCAGCGTTGGTAATCGCACCCCGTTCTTCGATTAAGCGCTCAAATTCACCACAGCCTATTCGAGGGGTTCCCTTAAAAATCATGTGCTCTAAAAAATGAGCGATGCCATTGATAGCGTCAGATTCTACCCGAGAGCCAATATTGAGCCATAAGCTGAGGTTCACTGCCTCAACAGGCATTTGCTCTGCAATGATAGTGAGCCCGTTGGGTAGGCGACGAATAATAGGGGAGGCTAGCAGCAAACCGGGCGCAGCGTTGAGCGGTTTTGAGCTAGCATGTTTTGAGCTAGCCGATAGGGTTTTAAAAGGTTTGGCCTCGCTGGAGGCGGTTGAGGTTGCCATAGACGATTTCTTTTTTCTGAGCTGTTTTAATTGTATAGCGATAGATAGATATGCTTATGCTGTGTCAGGACGCCTGGAGATTTGGCCCAGTTTATCGGCTCAGCTAGGCTTTTAAGTATAAAAAAATACATCGGTTAGCAATTTGCCGCAATAGGGGTTATATAAAGCTTAATGACATACGGTTAGGGGTGATAAGTCGATGGGGACGTGGATCAAAGAAACGGAGGCTGCGTTTTATTTGATGGAGGGAGGATACTACGTTTCAAAAATTTCAAAATACCCTTCTAAAAATAATCCAGATGAGCAAGTTGTTAATATAGTCGGGATGAAGAACTGGTTTTGCCGGGATGATGCGCCGCGTGGAATGACCGTTTCAAATAAAGGCGGGCCAGAACCTTTACCTATGCCTCAGATGGAAGCGATCGCCATACCCGCTACCCCTAAGGCCACTGAAAGCGCCAGCAAAGGGAGTGCTACGGAGAGCGCTGCTAGCGGGCCTAAGCGCACTAACAAGAACGGACTGCTGCTGATTAAGTCGTTTGAAGGGCTGCGGCTGAAGGCATATCGAGATGCCGTGGGGATCTGGACCATTGGCTATGGCACAACAAGAGGCGTAAAGCCCAATATGAGCATTTCTGGAGCTGACGCCGAGCATTTTTTGCAGCAGGATTTAATTCGGTTTGAGCAGGCTATCAATGAGGCTGTCAGCGCGCCAGTGAACGACAATCAGTTTTCAGCGCTGGTTTCGTTTACTTACAATGTGGGTTCTGGGGCGCTGCGAAGCTCTACACTGCTAAAGCTGCTAAATGCTCGTGACGATCTGCGCCGCACGGCGGCTGAGTTTCCTCGCTGGAATAAGGCAGGTGGGCGCGTTTTAGAGGGGTTGACTCGTCGCCGTAATGCCGAGCGATCGCTATTTTTAGATGAGGATTTTTACAAATTTCTGTAGGGACTGGCTTCGGGCATGATGAAAATTCGGCATAAATCATCGCTGACGCCTTATTTATTTTTGGCTCCGGCGCTGCTGATGCTGTTAGTGTCGGTGTTTTGGCCTGCGCTTCAGGCTTTTCGCCTGAGCTTTATGGAATATGGCTACGACGTTACCCAGCCGCCGACCTGGGTGGGTTTTAAGAACTTCCAGCGCTTAATAGAAGATAAAACCTTTTGGCAGACGCTGAAAAATACCGTTTTATATTTGGTGTGCGTGGTGCCGATACTGGCGATCGCCCCTCTCATCCTGGCCATTTTAGTCAACCAAAAGCTCAAAGGCATCCGCTGGTTTCGCGTCGCCTATTACACGCCTGTGGTCGTCTCTATGGTGGTTGCTGGCATCGCTTGGAAATGGCTGTATGCCGAAAAAGGGCTGCTGAACTATCTGGTGGCTGCGGTGACGCATGAGGCGGCTAGCGTGCCCTGGCTAACGAGCCCCGACTGGGCGCTTTTTAGCGTGATGGCCGTTACCGTGTGGAAGGGGCTGGGCTACTATATGGTGATTTATTTGGCAGGGCTACAGGGGCTCCCGGCGGATCTGTACGAAGCAGCGGCGATTGACGGCTCAGATGGCTGGCGCAAGCATTGGGATATTACGCTGCCGCTGATGAAGCCCTATATTTTTTTGGTGGCGGTGATTAGCGCGATCGCAGCGACTAAAGTCTTTGAAGAAGTTTTTGTGATGACCCAGGGCGGCCCGCGCAACGCCTCTAAAACCGTCGTTTACTACGTGTATTCGTCTGCCTTTAAAGATTTAGACATGGGCTACGCCTGCACCATCGGTCTGGCGCTATTTTTAATTATCTTGGCGCTCTCATTTATTCGCTTATTGCTAAGCAATCCAGCCGAGGCAGGCACGCAGCTTTAGCCCATCATCCGCAGCAGTCCCTGCTGTCCGACTAGGATTTCTCGCAAAAAACTCACAATGCCAACCCAGACAATCGGCGAGATATCAACCCCGCCAATCGGCGGCACCAGCTTGCGCGTAGGGATTAGGAAGGGCTCTGTAGGCCAAGCTGCAATGACAAACGGAAACTTAGCTAGGTCGGCTTCTGGATACCAGGTCAAAATGATGCGGAATAGGAAAAGCAGCGTGTAGAGACTGAGGAGTGGGCCGATGATCCAAGCAGCGATCGCAGCGTTGTCCATAAGAATTTAGCAGCAAAGCCAGAACATAAAGTACATAACCAGCTTAATACCTTCTTTCCAAGGGCGGCAATTGTCGATATCATAAGCAGTAATCCATAGCTGTTTTTTGCTAGTCCCCTTACTCCTAGCCAAGGTATACAAACCCAGGCATATTAGTCATGACCCCCTCCTTAACCAACTTTCTACTCAGCTTGCTAGCAGGTCTTTTAATTATTGTGGTACCTGCCACCATCGCCCTCATTTTCATCAGCCAGCGCGATCAAATTACGCGCAACTAGGATTACCTCGTTAGCAACGTTCAAGAGCAATATCCAAGGGCAATGTCCAAGGCAGGCATGGCCGCTGCTACCTAACCTTTGGGCATCTAAAGATAGGGCATTTAAACATTTGAAATAGACGCGATTGGAAGGGCAGACGTTTGTGCTTCCAATTTTTTATGAGCGATTTTTGTGAGCAATTTGTATAGGCGGCTATTCCCACACCGTCAACCGTGGCTATCGAGGTTAGAATTATGAGCAATGGCATAGCCAACTGTGGTAGCAATTCTGCTATGGTTCTGGCAAGCACTGCTTGAGTGCCTATGCTTGAGCGCTATTTGTAATGGACAGCACAGTAGATGTGCTGTCACTTAAGAGGATTCGGTTGTGGGTATTGGTACTCCCGTTGCGTTACTTATCGGTATGCTGCTGGTTGTCGGCGCGGTTGGCCTGTTTTTCTTTGACAAACTTAGGCCGACCTACGCCCGAGAGTCTGATAAGGTCTACGCAATTTTCATCCTGATTGCGGGGCTGGTGACGCTAGTAAACTGGGGCATGGATGCAGGGCCTTCCTTCCTGATGTTTGTGATGTCTGGAATGCTGACGACGCTGCTAGTTGAAAATATTCGCAGCCGTGAGCCCAGGCTGATTGAGCCACTCTCACCCTTAGATAAGCGGCCACCAATCCCTAGATACAACGCTCGCCCGCCTGTGCAGCGGGGCTATCGCGCTGAAATTGATCGCGACCCTTACCGCGAGCGTCCCCCGGTTGATTTGCCCGTGCGCCGTCAGACTCGGATGAACCCCGCGCAAGAAACGGCGTGGCGAAATGACTACGCCGATAACTATTCCGGCAGCAGCGATCGCCCGCGCCAGCCCTATGAAGAATATCGCGGCGCGGCAGGACAATTACGGCCCAGCGAGGCTGATAGAAATATCAATAGAAATAACGATAGATCTCAGGGCGATTTTGGGGGCGATCGCTACACACCAAACAACCCGCCAAATAACAGCTACAACGACGGTTACAACGATCCTGCCAATGGCAATACGAGCAGCGGTGGCCGTTATGGTGAACGACCTCCGGCTATACCCGCTAACAGCCGCCCCGAAAGACCAGACGATAGAGAATTCAACGAAGGCTCTAGGTCAGATAGACCCGCAGAAAGGTTTGAGCGACCTGCTGATCGCCCTGAGAATCCCTCACGAAACCCAGCAGGCGGCGAAAGTAATCGTCCGGCCAGCGGAGAGCGGGCGCTAAACGTACGGCCCTACAGTGAAGCACCTAAAATAAATTTGCAGGAGGGTACCAGCTATCGAATTGCAAACCCTAGCGCTGAGTCTAACCATCCTGATGGGGCACCCGCCTAATCGTAGAAGGTCGACACGCCCAGTTACGCAGCCAGTTAAATAGCCAGTTAAACAGTTCGCTAAAAAGCCCAGGAACGAAATGCGTCCTTGGGCTTTTTGACTGTCTTGACGATCAGGTCTTTAACTAAAAACTTTGGCTACCGAGCGTAGTGACGTACGTTGTCAGGCACAGAAATTTCGGGGGGCAGCTGAGGGTCAGCCAAGGGAATACCCGGCACGGGGGCAAAGGGTAATACGCCTGCCCATACTGGCAAACCGTAGTCAGCGGCATCGTCAACTGGCGGGCCAATACGAATTTTGGCCGAGGCTTCGGCAATCGGTAGGCTGAGCACAGAAGTGGCGGCTAGCTCGGCTGGGTTGGGCGATCGCACGTCATCCCATCGCCCTCGCATCACATGCTCTGTAAACGCCTTTAGCGCTGCCATTTTTTCGGCGGGTTCTACCACCGCTTGGGCCGTGCCAAACAGCACCACCGAGCGATAGTTCATGGAGTGATGGTAAACCGACCGCGCCAGTACCAGCCCGTCTAGCAGTGTCACCGTCAGGCAAACGTCAATGCCTGTGCTCAGCGACTTTAGCAGTCGGCTCGCGGGAGCGCCGTGAATGTAAACCTTGTCGCCGATGCGTCCGTAGGCGGTTGGAATAACAAAGGGCTGATGGTCTAGGACAAATCCGATGTGGCACACCAAACCCTCGTCGAGAATGCTGGCAACGGTGTCAAAGTCATAGTGGCCGCGTTTGGGCGATCGCTTCACCTTCGTTTTGGGCGTTTTCATCATCAGTTTGGCAGGGTGGCCCCGCCGCGAAAAAATCTCATAGCTGCTAGGTTAATCAATGAATTGGCTATCTCCAAGGGCCAATTTGAGATAAAACAACCAGTCCAATTGCAAGATGGAACTCGCGCTACAGATTCAGGCCGATAGTGATGTGCCGCTGCATCAGCAGGTGTATGAGCAAATTCGCGCAGCCATTTTGACGGGCAGAGTGCGATCGCACCAGCGCCTTCCCGCCAGCCGTCAGCTTGCTAAATCTCTGGGCATTTCGCGAACGACCGTGACTGAAAGCTATGACCAGCTAATCAGCGAAGGCTACTTAGAAACCCGGCTTGGGGCGGGTACTTTTGTCTGCGCGCGAGTGCCGGATGAAATGCTTCAAACGCCCGCAGAGACAGGAAAATCGAGCAGAACGGGGCTGAAGATAGCTTCATCAGAGCTGAGGCTATCGAGCTACGGGCAGCGTTTGCAAAAAATGGCAGATCGACCTCACATCGCAGACAGTGAGCTGAGCTTTCAGTACGGCATTCCAGCAATGGATTTATTCCCGATTCAGCAGTGGCGCAGATTACAGGGTCGATACGCAACAGCGGGCACAGGCTGGATGGACTATGCTAAAGAGCCGATGGGCTATGGGCCTTTGCGATCGCAAATTGCCCAATACGTGAGTCAGGCAAGGGCGGTTCGCTGTGAGCCCGAGCAGGTGTTAGTGACGAGCGGCACGCAGCAGGCTTTGAGCTTGATCATGCGGGTGCTGGTTGATCCAAAAGAGGCGATCGCCCTCGAAAATCCGGGCTACTTGAGTGCTAGAAGAATTTTTATCAGCAGCGGCGCAACGGTTACACCCGTCCCTGTGGACTCAGAAGGACTTCAGATCAGCGGGCCAGAAGGATTGTGGGCGCGCTCAGAACCAAAGCTGGTTTACGTCACCCCCTCTCACCAGTTTCCGACAGGCGTATTGATGTCTTTATCGCGGCGGCTAGCGCTTTTGCAATGGGCCCAGCAAACCAATGGCCTGATTATTGAAGACGACTATGACAGCGAATTTCGCTACAGCGGCAGACCCGTTCCGGCACTGCAAGGACTTGATAGCTATGACCGCGTGCTGTATGTTGGCACTTTTTCTAAGGTGATGTTTCCAGGGCTAAGGCTGGGCTATATCGTGCTGCCACCCGCTCTAATCTCGGTGTTTAGACGGGCTAGATGGTTGAATGATCGGCAAAGCTCCCTGATAGATCAGCAGGCGCTCACCGACTTTATCGGTGAGGGACATCTGGCCAAGCACGTGAGGCGGATGCGCAATATTTATGAGGGGAGTAGGCGATCGCTGGTCGAAGTTCTAAGCCAA
>JBARVS010000219.1:0-7313 GCA_049646385.1 Phormidesmis sp.
ACCTAATATCACATCGCCATTCGCCAAAATAGTCGAACCACGAGTGCTGATCAAGTTCTGTGATGTGCCTGTCGGCATCAAGAGCTGTATATCGCCACCGCTCTCAAAGCGAGCGTTTGCTGAAATCTTGCGATCGCTAATCAGACTTAAGTCACCGCCTGCAATCACAGCTCCTGCAATTGCAAGTGAGTGTCCATATAATTTCAAGTCTCCCCCAGTTTCAAGCTGAGCCAGGCTTCTCAGGTTTCCTTTAGAAGAACCATTGACTTGTATCCCCAGTGGCGTACTTATAGTGAGCATAGGGGCTTCTAACGTCGCAGTCCCAAACTCGTTGCCATCAGCAAACATAAAACTATCTGCTGTGCTAGCTGCAAACGAACCGGCTATGTCTAGCTGCGCATTTGGCCCAAACATAATGCCATTAGGGTTGAGGAAGAACAGATCAGCGCCACCATTTACGCCTAGTGTGCCAAAGATGTCTGATGATGCACTGCCTGTTATACGGCTAAAGATGCGTGCTACGCCTATAGGGTTATCAAAGTACGCTTGCTGTTCTTCGTTAAGGCTAAAGCGCTCAAAGCTGTGAAACAAGTTTTCTTGCCGCTGCGCTCCACCGTGGATCATCAGGTCGGTTGTGCCATCAACTTGGGAGGATTCTGTTCCCAACGTTCCGTCAGGAACAACCTGAGCTATAGCACTACATCTAAAGGCGGTGCCAGCCGCTGTTATCAGGGCAAGACACCGGTAGATGTGACGTAGCGAGAGGGAAGTGATCGCTTGCATCATTGGCTAAATAAAGAGAACGCTAACGAGTACCTGAGGGTAATTACCTAAGGGTAGGCGCACCTACTCCCGAGCTTTTCTAAAGGTTTACAAAACTCAGCGGTTGACCCGTGCAGCCACTTACTCTGCCTTACAGCACGACTGCACCGGCTTTGCTGCAGCTTGCGCTAAACCTACCTGCTCTAAAAGCGCGACCCAGGCTGCTTGGCTTTCCAGATCGCGCTTATCCATCTGTTGCAGCTCTGCTAAAACTGTTAGCGCATCGTGCCATATACCGGCATTGGCATAAGCTTGGGCTTGAGAGAGCGATCGCGCTGTCTCCTCGGTTAGCGGTGCCAGCCCAGGCACGCTGACCCGCTCAATCGTGCCACTAACAAACACTGAAGACGCTGGCCGCTGTGGATCGCAAAAGAGCGCCATCGTCCAGTAGTAAGGCTCACCTACCGGTAGCGTGACGGTTTCTGGAAGGGCGATCGCAATCGTACCGGCCTCTACCCCTACTGCTAAGCTTGTCTCATAAAGTGTATTGTCCTCTTTGTCTTGTACCACCAGCTCCATCTGCGTTTCAGGCGTTATCGCCGCAGGTAGATAGAACCATAGCGTTGGCTGGGCGGCGGTGGTTTTGCCCCAGACTCGATCTTCTGTAACAGGCACTAGCGCTGCTAAGTCACCGTACTCGGGACAGTTGCCTCGGCTCGCGCCGCCGTCGCGTCTTCCTGAGGGCGCGCCTTGCCCAGGCGGTGGGGGTGGCGCGTTAAAAATGACTGAATTGAGGCTAGGCGATTCTGTTTGAGTTTGCGCCCAGCTTGGCTGGCTCAACAGCGCTAAGGCCAATAAACTCATCGAGCCAGCGGCTGCTTTGACCGCTGCTTTAGCCGCTGCTTTGGCCGCTAATTCGGTACGTAGAGTAGACAATCGTGAGGGTTTGCAAGGACTTGGGGGTGAAGTCAAGAGCATGGGTATGTCAGCGTGCAGTAGCCACACGGCGAATAAAAGCAAACACTAACTAAAACCATACACTTAAGTGAGGTGGCCCCCCCGACCTTGGCTAAATCCACTCAGCCCTGAAATCCCGAAGGCCAGTCCGGCGGGCACCAGCGGCACCCAATAGCCTGCCAGCAAGAGCCAGAAGCTTCCTCCTATGAGCAGCACCAGCCCGCAGCCTGTCGGGGCTATCCCCCAAAGCAACCACTTGCCCTGGCCAGATTTGCCTGTGCTAAAAATGACACTCATTCCCCAGCCTACGGCAGCCCACCCGCTAATCCAAAGCATGTCTCCCCACAGCGGCCATACTTTTAAGACCGGACGCTCACCTAACGCCGCGCTAATTAGTTGGCTAGTCATCTGCGCCTGTAAAAAGACGCCAGCCGTTTTGTCATTACCGCTACGACCGTAGGGGGTCGCCCAGGAGTCTGTCAGGCTAGTGGCGGTTACGCCAATTAAAACAATGCGATTGGCGATCGCCGCTGGATTGACTCGCCCTTCTAGCATCTGAGTCAAAGAAACCTGATTAGCAACATCGCTAGGCACGACCAGCGCACGGTAGTTGAGCAGGAGCTGATTACCGCCTGCATCTATCGATGAATAGCCACCGCTACGGGAATGCAGCCGAGGAAAAACCGTCTGGCCTATGAGCAAATTTCCTACCGCATCAAAGCTGGGCGTGAGGCCTTCATCTTGTAGGTAAAGAAAGGCGAGGCGAGCGCTAAACGCATAGGGCGTAGTACAGCTAGAGGCCGGGTCGGGTTCTAGAGACACTAAATGCCGACGGACAACGCCGTCACCATCGTCTACAAAGTCGCTAAAGCCGACTCGATCCTCCGTTAGCTCAGGGGGGGGATCTACGCCTACCGAGGCGACGGTTGGATCGAGACTTTTGCACACACCTACAATGCGCTCGCTGCCTTGTAGACGGGCTGCCAACTCTGGATAGTCGTCGCTGACCGGATAGTCCCGGTAAATATCAATGCCAATCACGCGGGCTTGCCGTTGGGTCAAGAAAATCAGCAGGCGATCAAGTGCTTCATCCGACAGCGAACCTCGACGCTCGGGCGACTGAGCCTGAATATCGGTTTCGCCAATTGTAATGACTAAAAGGCGGGGGTCGGGTGGCTCAGCCGGTCGCAGCCGCATCAGCCAATCAAAAGTATATAGATCTACAGATTCTAGAGCGCCCCATAGCCACAGGGCCAATACCGCGATTATTGTTATCAGCGAGATTCTAAGCGATCGCCTAATCCGCTCGCCTTTAGAAGCGGCAGACTCTACTGCCGTAGCTAGCGTATTGAAGCGCGTAGACGCTGCTAATTTCGACCTCTCGGGCGCAGCCGTCTGTCTAGAAGAGGCTCCTCTTAGGTCGCGCCAGCTTATGGGCAGCTCCGCCGGATTCTGCACAATGACAGGCAGCCAAGTAGCGAAGGGATAGCGTTGCTCTAGGGGCTGAAGCTGTTCGCGCGCAGCTCGAACTGCAAGAAATAGCGGCTGATCGGCGGCAAAGGTGCTGAGAAAATGCTTCAAGAAAGCATGAGCGACCTGATCGGCCACTGGCTCACGCATAACGATTACTTGAGGAATGTGAAGGTCGGCTAAGTCCCAAGCTAGCCCAAGCCCATCGCAAGAATTAAAAATGGCGAGCTGCAGGCCGTTGGTAATTGCGGTGCGCAATGCATACTTTAGCTGCAACACAGTAATAGCATCTGTGCGGTTCAGCCGGAGAACGCCTTCACCCTGACTAGAGCTATGGCCTGCAAAAAAGAGAATGTCCCACTGCCCCTGCCAAAGCTGTTGATGCAGCTCATCTAAACTAGGCTCAGCTAGTAGGGTAACGGTGGCTCCCGGTAGACGCGAAAGTAGCTGCTGATCAGTTACGACGTTAATGCTTCGGGCATCGCCTAGCACGGCTAGCACTGAAATCTGGTCGCGTGCTTTTATTCTTGTTTTTTTGAGCGATCGCCGATAGTTTACAGGGCCAAGCGCCAGCTCAGCGCAGGGATAGTCTTCAAATAGCTGCCAAAGGTGCCAGGGATAGACCAAAACTTCTTTATGCTCAGCGGTCAAGATAACGCAAATCTCATCGCTGAGCGAAAGGTGTGTCCGCAGCTGACGATCAATCAAACTAAAGGTAGAAGAGTCCAGCCAGCGATTGAGCTGATAGCGTAGGTGATGCCCTAGCTGAATAAATTCGGCGACCGAAATCTGAGTTAGCCCGCTTGATTCTATTTCTAGGCCGTCTTTTTCTAGGCTGTTTTCTTCTAGGCTATTTTTTTCTAGACTCTCTTCTTCTAGCCTATCGACTGGATCTACAGAGCGCTGCCAAAAGCTGTAGTTTTTATAAAGTGCATGGTAGAGCGATCGCCACTCTTGGAAAACTTGATAAAGCTCAGGCGCAGCAGGTAGGCTCCCCGAAAACTGTATTGGCGTGCGGCTATCTTGCGCCCAAAGCTGAAGCGTCACGCTCTCAAACCCTTGCTGCCAGCTTCCCGCCCCTAGCGATAACAGTGCGCGCTGTTGTTTCATGAACTATGCGAGAGCAGCAATAGGTAGCCAGCGATAGTTATCTATTATACAACCATCTACCGCTGTTCTACTCTCATAAGCATCGATGTGCCATAAGCTCTCCCATCATTTCTGTGTTCAAGAGAATACTAGGCATCCGACGAAGCTTGTATACTTACATCAATTGGAGTAATTTCAACACCTAGTTTCTCAAGCGTTGAGCCAATCTCAGCTATATCACCTACTATGACGGTGACCATTTCTTCAGGTATCAGAGCGGCTTGCGCAGCCTCTAGCACTTGCTGGGCAGTGACATTTTCGACTTGTTCCCTCAGTTGAAATAAATAGTCTAAAGGATAACCATAGAAACTTAGCTCGACTAGCCAATCCATAGCTTGATCTGGCCTTTCATAGTTATACACAAAGTTATTCAACCATTTGTCTTTTGCTGCTTTAAGTTCTTCTTCGGGAATGGGTTCTCGACGAACTCTCTCAATCTCGCGATGCAGTGCCTGAATAAAAGGAACCGTCATCTCTGAACGCGTGTTTCCTTCAGCAACAAACATACCTTTGCCTTCATAGCGAGGTTCCCAAGCAGCATTCGCGCCGTAGGTTAATCCCTGCCGCTCGCGCAGCTCGCTGAATAGTCGAGATTCAAACACTCTGTTTAAGATAAATAGAGGCGCTCTGTAAGGACTGCGCCGGTTGCCTCCCATCTGGCCCATATATACGGTGCTCTGAGTTAGGTGCGGCTGGTCAATGACAAACACACCGGCTGAAGATTGCTGAGTGTCGGGGTATGGAGCAGGGGCGATCGCTTCCTCTGCGACCCAACGACCCAATGTTTGCGCTAGCAAATTCTTCATCGGCTCTATTTCAAAATCGCCTGCAATTCCTAAAAAAGCACCTTTGGGCATCACCTTGTGCGAATAAAATTCGCGGATGTCACTTAAGCGAATTTGCTCCAAACTATCATAGGTAATCGTTCGCGCAAGGGGACTTTCGCTACCGTAAATTAGCTTTTTTATTTCTCTGCGCGCAATGTCCGTTGAAAAATCGTTTTGACCAGCAATTTGAGCGATATGAGAGTTCTTAATGCGCGATATCTCTGCCTCGTCAAATGCTGGTTGGCTGAGCATCTCGCTGAAGAGTTCTATCGTTTTTGATAAAGCCTCTGTCCCAGTTGAAAACGTAGCCCGACCACTTGTATCCCACATTCCGCCCTTTGAATTGTCACATTGAGAATAATGACAGAGGATGATAAGGCAGCGCAGACGAGGAAAAAGCGATCGCCGAAATCACCGATACGTTAGCCATCAAGAACCTAGACCACCTGGGCATCGTCGCCAGTATCGTCGATGAGCTAGGGGTGTTCGATATCATCAATGAGCGACTCGGTGAAGACCCGCGCGAGCAGATTAGTGCAGGCGTAGCGGTCAAGGCGATGCTCTTGAATGGCTTGGGCTTTGTCTCAGCCCCCCTCTATCTGTTTGGGCAATTTTTTAAGGGGAAAGCCACTGAGCACTTGTTGGATTTAGGGGTCAGTAGTGAGCAGCTTAACGATGACCGTTTGGGTCGGGTGCTAGATGGGCTTTACGTATCCGGCATCACCTCAGTGTTTCTAGCGCTGTGTCTATCGGCGGTAAAGCGCTACGGACTGAGTTGTGAACGCGCCCACTTAGATGCCACCTCCATGAGTGTGACGGGTGCCTATCTCAATACAGGCGAGGGCGTACCGGTTGCCGGAACCGTGCCGATAGCGATCTGTCATGGATACTCGCGCGACCATCGGCCCGACTTAAAACAGTTCGTGATGAATCTGGTGTGCTGGGGAGATGGTGACATTCCAGCGTTTCTAGAACTGGCCGATGGCAACCAATCCGATAAAGCCCGCTTTGCCGAGGTGATAGAACAGTTTCAACAACAATGGGATTTTGATGGGCTGTATGTAGCTGATGGCGCGCTTTACAGTGCAGACAACTTGAAACAATTGAACAGCTTAAGATGGATTTCGCGGGTGCCGATGACGCTAAGCGCGGCCAACGCATTGGTAGAAGAGATAGACGAAAGTGCCTTCGAGTCCAGTGCCCTAGCGGGTTATCGCATCGCTGAAATCGGCAGCACCTATGGCGATATCCGTCAGCGCTGGCTCGTGGTCGAATCGAGCCAGCGCCAAGTCTGTGACTTAAAAGCTCTGGAGAAACGGTTAGACAAAACCACTCAGCGCTTTCAAACCCAACTAGACCAGCTCAGCCGTCAGCCGTTTTCCTGCAAAACCGATGCCCAGCAAGCCATAGCGCGGTTTGAGAAAACGTTGAAACAACATCTCATTACTCAGGTAGAAATTGTTGAAAAGTCGCATTATGATACCGCTGGCCGACCGGCTAAGACGGCGACACCAACCGCTATCCACCATCATATCCAAGCAACTCTGACGCTTGACTCAGCAGCGATTGAACGGCAACAGCGTCAGGCTGGACGATTTATCCTTGCCACCAATGTGCTGGCCACTCCAGCGTTTGAGACAGACGCGATTGCGGATAGTGAAGTCAAGCTTACCGCTGACGACATCCTCAGCGAATACAAAGCACAACAGGGGGTTGAACGAGGGTTTCGATTCCTTAAAGACCCCTTGTTCTTTACCTCTAGTGTCTTTCTCAAATCGCCTGAACGCATCATGGCGCTCGCGATGATTATGGCGCTGTGTTTATTGGTTTATAACCTGGGTCAGCGACAGCTTCGACAAGCCTTAAGCACCGCTAATGAGTATGTCTCAAATCAATTGGGAAAGCCGACCCAAACGCCGACGCTACGCTGGATATTTCAATCCTTTATGGCCATTCACTGGGTCACTCACGGGGGCCGAGAGCAGATCCTAAATCTGGATGACAATCATCGGAAAATACTGCGGTTTCTCGGGTCTGCGGCTCAAAAGTACTATTTGCTATGTTGAGTCTGGGTTTATTCTGATTGTGACACTTGGAAGGGCGGAATGTCGGTTGTAGGCTAAGACGGCTAGCATTCGAGTGCGATCG